>DASRZP010000118.1 GCA_035686305.1 Thermodesulfovibrionales bacterium
TGTAACAGTAAGTGCGCCGTCGATACTGACGGTACGAGGATTGTCGAATGTCCCCTTAATGAGAGGCTGAGTGCAATTGCCGGAGCCATCCATTATATTGCAGTTATCTATGTAGAGCATGTTCGAGCCGGTTTCAGAAGACCCGGCGTTATGGCCGATGAACACATTGCCGTTTCCGGTATAGTTGTTTTGTCCGGCCAGGGCTCCGACGAAAGTGTTCCAGCTCCCATGGTTATAGTAACCGGCACTTTCTCCAAGGAAGACGTCATAGCCTCCGGCGGCACTGCTGAATCCGGCATTGACACCGACGAAGGTATTTTGAGAACCTTCGTGGTTGCCCAACCCTGCTTGATATCCTAGAAAAACATTGTCTTCGCCGGAGGTGATGTCGCGCCCGGCTTCAGATCCGACGAAAGTGTTGTAGTTAGCAGAGCTATTACCGTAGCCGGCTTCAGCCCCTATGAACGTGTTGTAGTTACCATTCACCTGAATACCAACGTTGTAGCCGACATAGGTGTTCCATTGACCTGAGGTACACCAGCGGCCGGAATAAGCCCCCATAAATGTATCATAGTTACAGGTATCACAGAATTCACCTGCGTTGTCTCCAATGATGGTATTATTGTTGCCATAGGCACTTGCCGACAGGACAAAAAGTACAGAAAACAAGACCGCCGAGATTCTCCTTGACTTCATTTCTCTCCTCCTTTGATGTGTGTTATTCCATAAAGTCTGCATCGATAGATTGTCAAGTTCTATCCCCAGACTACAAATAAGAAAGCCGAGCATACCAAAGGTCTTTCACCCTTCGGCAGCTCAGCCATCTTTTGTTAGATCCGCCGCTTTCCGCCCCTCCTCACGAAGAAATTGGCTTTGTCGGGATCCTCTTTTGATTACATCGTACCAAAGAAAAGCCATCTGTCAAGTTGAAACTTTCGGCAACAGAATTACTAATCAGTACATAGGTAAGAGAGCATTGAATAAAAATCTCCCCTAACCCCTCTTTGCCAAAGAGGGGTATATATGAATGCCTCCCTTCAGCAAAGGGAGGAGGGGAGGGATTTTATGATGTTCTCATACTTTCGAACTCTTAGTAATGGAGTTATTGAGGTGGGACCCTCATCATGCCGATCTTTCGGAAACCCGCAATAGTTTCGAGCAGCAATAGGGTAATTGGGGTAATTGGGGACACACCCCTATTTATTGACATAGACGAGGGCTTTCTGTAAGCTGTTTTCATGGCGAGAATTGGTAGGGCAGTTGCAATAGGATTCCCCCACCACATAGTGCAGAGGGGAAACAATCGGGAGAATGTTTTCTTTGCCGAAGAAGATAGGGAGAAATACTTGAAGTTAGTCAGGAATTATTCTCAGAGACGGGATACTCCTGTGCTCGCCTATTGTCTTATGAACAATCATGTGCATTTACTGGCCCGCCCTAAGAGTGATATATCCATGTACAAGATGATGCAAGGTATTACTCTATGTTAAACGCAGCACAGTAACAGGAAATACAATAGAACGGGCAGGTTATGGGAAAGCCGGTATCATTCCTGCATAGTGGATAAGGAGAAGTACTTATGGGCAGTGGCCCGGTACATCGAGCAGAATCCGGTACGGACGGGGATGGTAAAGAGGGCGGAGAATTATCCATTTTCAAGTGCAAGGTCTCATATGACAGGCAAAAGGGACGAGATATTGAGGGAAGAACTCTTTGAGGAGAGGCAGAGAGGAGATTATCGAGAAATGCTGCGTACGAGCCTTTCTAAAGAAGAGATGCAGGGAATCAGAGATTCAACGAAAACCGGCAGGCCCTATGGTTTAAGAAGGTTCATAGAAACTATGGAGAAGAAACTTCAGAAGAGGTTTATTCTAAGGTCACCGGGAAGACCGAAGAAAGGAAAAGAGAAATAGGGAATGTGTCCCCTATTAACCCCCTATTAACCTGTCCCCTATTATGGAAAGCGAGAATGCTACTAAGAGCTTCGGGATGAGAATTATCTTTGTGAGTGTCATAACTGATTTGTACGTATTGAGTTCCTCTCTCACATCATCGACTACCCTCGCCACTTTCAGTTCGTTTGCTCATCTCTTCACATCGCCCACTTGTATATCTGTATCACGTCATTGAGTGAAGGACAACGGGGGTTGGTCAAGCCGCAAGCGTCTTTCTGCGCATTTTCTGCCATAATCTTCAAGTCCGCCTCCTTCACACCCAATTCCTTTAGTCCACTCGGAATGCCGACATCTTTCGAGAGAGTTTTGATAGCATCCAAAGCTTTCTCCGCCGCTGCACGTGGTGCCAGGCCATCAACGTATTCACCCATTGCCAAGGCGACATTTACAAAACGGTCCATCTTTGCAATCAAGTTAAAACGCTCGACAGCGGGCAAAAGTATGGCATTGCATACGCCGTGAGGGAGATCATAGAAGCCACCTAGCTGATGAGCCATCGCGTGGACATGCCCCAAGCTAGCGTTATTAAAAGCCATTCCGCCGAGATATTCAGCATATGCCATCCCATCACGCGCAACCATGTCACCGCCGTTTGCCACCGCAGCCCTCAGGTGTTGTGCAATTAATTCAATCGCCTTTATCGCACAGGCGTCCGTCACGGGCGTGGCGATAGTAGAAACATAGGCTTCTACCGCGTGGGTTAGCGCATCCATGCCAGTCGCTGCAGTTAATGACGGAGGCATTCCTGCCATCAGTAGGGGATCATTGATAGCAACATTCGGAGTCACTCTCCAGTCAACAATAGCCATCTTTATCTTACGTCTCGTATCCGTGATGATGCAGAACCTGGTCATTTCGCTCGCGGTCCCCGCAGTCGTATTGATCGCAATAAACGGCGGCATTGGCTTGGCAGATCTATCGATGCCCTCGTAGTCATGGATTTTCCCGCCGTTTCTCGCCAATATCCCCACTGCCTTGCCACAGTCATGAGGACTACCACCGCCCAGGGAAATGATACTGTCGCAGCCATTCTTTTTGTAAACTTCCAGGCCATCGTGGGCGTTCTTGTCCGTTGGATTTGGAATTGTCTTATCGAAAATAACCACCTCTGCCTGTGCGTCCTTACGGACTATGTCGGCGATCTTCTCAGCTATGCCCGCCTTCACAATACCCTTGTCGGTGACAATGAGCGGCTTCTTACAGCCAAGCATCTTGACACGTTCACCTGTTTGTTTGTGCGCACCGATACCCATCAGCGTAACAGTGGGAATGTAAAACCCAAATACCTGTTCTCCTACTGCCATATGTGCCTCCTTTTTGCCGGATGTTTAATAGAAGCCCTAAAACAGGGCATGGAACCTCTTGACTTCTTCAGTGACAGAGTAACGCTCCAACTATCAATGGCGTCGTGACGTGCTCTTTTCATTACTCTTGCCCCTTGGTTCATTCCTTATAATTGGAAACAAAAGAACCGAACTTGCCAAAGGGGTCTTCCTTCGGCAGCTCAGCCATCTTTTGTTAGATCCGCCGCTTTCGCCCCTCCTTACGAAGAGATTGGCTTTGTCGGGATCGTCTTATGATTACATCGTACCAAAGGAAAGCCATCTGTCAAGTTGAAACTTTCGGCAACAGAATTAATGGAGTTATTGAGTTGGGACCTCCTCATCATGCTGATCTTTCGGAAACCCGCAATAGTTTCGAGCAGCAATACCGTAACTCTCGATTCGTCGGTGCAATCGAGATTGCAAGACCGTCGTGTGAGTGATGTATGGAACGCACATGTTTCGGATGTAAGATATCTTCCGCAATGTGCTCCCTTCGGGCATGAATTACCAACAAAATGCACGCCCCTAGCTCGCCGCACGTGCTGAATCCGAAGAAAGGAGATCCTCCCATCTCAATGTTGTTAACTGCCATGAGCCAAGGACTTCTTGAATACATTCCCCACGGTTGTTCCGATAGCTGTTCCGATGATGGCCCCGGCAACAAAATCCGAAAACCAGTGGATTGTCATTGAAACGCCGACACCTATGTAAAGAGCATAGGGCAAAGCAACACATCGCACCGTTTTGCTCCTCGGATAGAGTGTCCATAGAGCTGCTGACATCGCGCATGCAACGGTGGCATGTGACGATGGCCAGCCGAAGAAGACCCCTCCCTTTAAGAATCCGAAATGAAACTCTCGGCTGGTATCAACGAGTGTGAGGGCGGAGCGTCTTAACCCTGGCCTTCCCGTGAATGCCTTGTACGCCGAGGATATGAGAACGCCGATGACGGCTGCCTGCGCCGTCGAATAGGCGGTACAGATTGCACGCAGATCCTTACGGACGACGCCGACGATATATAAGGCGACGGGGAATAGTATCGGTGCGCGCCAGCCCAAGATAACAGCGGGAAAAAGATACGGGGCAAGAGGCCTGGTCACCGTGAAATATGTCCAATCCAAGCCGGAACTCACCATGAACAGCGTGGCGCCGATCGCAACAAGATGCCAGAGAACGTTGCGCCCGCAGAAGGACCGGAGAATATTGCTCGGCAGTGTGGAAAAGAAATCTCGCGTCAGTTCGTGTTTCTTATCAGATGCCACTGGCAGCGTGTCGGAGGGAAGCTACCGTGGCGCTCTACCGGGACAAATGCCCTCTTTTTCTCGTGATCTCATAAGTCCTCCTCATAGGTGCAATCGGTAAGCACCGTCCTCTGCGAGCTGCCCCACATCAATGAGGGCACTCGGGTGCGTCATGCGGATTCGTGAATGCATGGGGTCCCTCAAGTACACTCTTTTCACATCGGCGGTGTCAATCTTTTCGTCCACGCAACGAGGTTCTCCAGCAGTTGACGTATGAGCTCTCTTGTTTTCTGGTCTGTGACCCTTCCCTCTTTATCAATCTTCTCCTGTGCATTGGCGACCATGACCTCGGGCTGATTCAGCGCAAAACAGCTCAGGAAGACGAAGCATTGCCGCAGATGGTACTGGGCCCTCGCAGTGCCTATCGTGCCAACAGAGGCTCCCATGACGGCCACCGGTTTATGTGCGAATGCATTGTCTCCATACGGCCTTGAGGCACAGTCCATAGCGTTCTTCAGGACGCCCGGTATTGAGTAGTTATACTCAGGCGTAGCGATGAGAATAGCATCGGCATCCCGAATCTTTGCCTTGAACTCTTTCACCTTCTCCACGGGTTCCTGTTCCAGGTCCTGGTTAAACGGAGGGATGCCTTCCAGATCAAAAATCTCAAGTTCGACATTTTCCGGAACAAGCTCCCGAGCCGCCCTCAGGAGAGCCTTGTTGAAAGAATCCCTGCGCAAGCTGCCTGCAAATCCGAGAATCTTGAAAACCTTCCCCATTATGATCTACCTCCTCATCCGCCTTCTTTCGCAACGGCGGTCAACAACTGACACTGCGCTCAGGCCCGATGTTTGATAAAAGCGTCTTTTTTCAAACTCCTCAAATGCTATCCGCAATTCCTCCTGAGTCATCATGGAACCCCTCTTTCCATTTTATCAGCTTTTCAGCGTATATCAAGCAACTATGAACACCGGTGCTGCTCGGACAGAGAATTCACGGTAACGTTGCAAACGATTGCAAGGAAGGCATGGATCGAAGCCCTGTACAGGCGATGAGATTCCGGCAATGAGGTACTTCGATGACTTCACCGAAAGTGATCTCCCGCATTGAGCATACGGCGGCAGTCGTCAACCGTCAAAGGTATCACGATACAAGGCTTCTCACCATACCTGCCTTCCCGAACAAGATAGTTTTATGCAACTGGAAGGTTCATCCAAAGTCATGCCGGGAACCTTCATCCGCTCATAACAGCGACAGATACCCGTCGGGAGACAGGCTGGTGGCAAGCATCACCATATTGATTTCGCGATGCTCTGCCCAACTGCCGGATTCTCGATTATGTTGCTCAAGCCAAAATCCATTGATCTGCTCAATCAGATGGGCATACTCCCTGATGCTTCGAATATGAGAAGAGACATCACGGTTGTTGCCGAAGAAATCTCGGTATTGACCGATCAACCCTTGAAGTCTCTGGATCGCCTGTAATCCGATGGACAACCCGAACTCCCGGAATGCCAGCCGGTAATCAGCGGGGAGATTCAAGGGTGAGTGTCCCGCAAAGTGCTCCAGACCCGCCACTGAATCATGCAAAACAGTCTCGAGGAGATCGGGCCGTATGAAGCTGCCTGAAACAATCAACCCTGCCATCCTGTAAGCTGCAACCAGGAGACCGCCAATGCCGAGAGGGTCATCGGTGGTCCAGTCCCTCCCCTCACAAACAACGGCCATGTCGGCAATCTCCGCGCCGAGATCAGGCGATGCCGAACGCCCGAAATAGTTCTCCGCAGTCGCCCGGAGCTCGCTGTACGTGACCACTCCGTCAAGAGGATCGTGATGACCCATGGACGATACAAGCGGATACGATAGATCAATGCTCATTTTCCAGTACAGACGTTTCCCCCCTCTGCGAGGCAGGGTGTACGTGAACTTTCCATGGGCTGTTTTTGCGAGCTCTATGGCCCACCTGTTGAAGGTCGAATCTCCGGTAACCCTGCTCACGGAGGCGAGTGCATGCATCCATTGAGTCAGGTAATGATAATACTGTCCGTCCCGGTCCCATTCCAGACGCTCATCAAAGGGTTCACCGGGCCGCCGCTCGCCCATCTCTTTGCCGATCCGCAGTCCCCCTTTTGTAGGGTGTCTGCGGCCTTCCTCTTCAGAGAGCCCGCTGATCCAGCCGGTGCGGGGATCATCTCTGCGATGGCGGCCCAGTGTTGCATGCACCTGATGGACGAGAAGCATGGCGAGATCCTTGTAGTGCTCGTCATTCGTCTGGCGGTAGAGCCCAAGGAAATTGCAGACTGCATAGGCATCAGTCCATAGGTATCGCCTTGGAGGGAACCTCACCGGCGAGAGACCCGTCAGTTTCGCAAATTCGATCATTATTTCGGCAACCACAGAGCTCCCTTCCATCTATAATAATAGGAGAGGGCACAACATTCAAGAAATGAAAGGCCATATCCTCTTAGAAGGCGGTGCAGAGTTCGGCGGGCGAATGGAAGAGCCGGACAAGCGTGCCCTGGAGCTGGCGGGCGGCCTCGATGCTCAGGTCAGTATCATCCCCACCGCTGCTGTTCCCGACCATAATCACAGACGGGCAGGTCAATCAGGAGTTCGTTGGTTTCAACGTCTGGGTGCAACACGCGTAACTTCACTGCCCCTTATCGATCGGGCATCGGCCGATCAATCTGCGCTGGCGAGTGCTTTGCGCCGGTCTCGGCTCATTTATATCCTGGGCGGCTTCCCGCGCTATCTTGCTCAAACGCTCGCCGGCACGTCCAGTTGGCGAGCCATTCTTGAGGCATACGCCACGGGAGCGGTGATCGGCGGCAGCAGCGCCGGGGCGATGATCTTATGCGGGCACTACTACGATCCCGATACGGAGAGGATTGCTGAGGGACTGAATGTCGTTCCCCGGGCATACCTCATTCCCCATCATGATACCTTTGGGAAGGGCTGGGCACCTTCTCTGGTTCCCTCTCTTCCGGACGCCGTCTTTGTCGGCGTTGACGAACAGACCGGACTGATCGATGATGGTGCCGAAGGTGAATGGACCATTTATGGAAAGGGCCTGGTAACAATCTACAGAGGCGGAAAGACCAGGACCCACCGCTCAGGCGAGACGCTTTCTCTCTGATATACAAGATTCTGGTGTTCACAGAGGGAAAAGCCGCCTGCTGCCGTTCTTCGGTTCAGGACAGGTGAAAGTGGCTGGAGGTATCGCTACAAAAGGCCTTTCAGCATGCCTGCCTTCCCGGAAGATTGTGTTTTATACAACGATAAAGTTAACTCTTCGGCAGCATCGATGAAACATTAAAGAACAACAGCTCCCCCAAATATTTGAATGCCGATACCCATCTGCGGGCATCCTCATTGCCTGCCTCAGCCTCCGGGAGAACATCCCGGTACGTTGTGTTCGCAATTTTGTAATAGATGTTCTGGCTCCGCCAGTAATCGACTTCGACGGGTAGTAATCTCAATATCTCCAGTTCCTCTTGGACCCTCTGAAGGAAAGCCGGATCCGACGGATTTGCAGACAGTGTCTCCATCATCCCCTCGAGTCTCGTTCTTGCCAAGAACTGAATGGCCGTAGAATCCGCTGACACGTCCCATTTCCTCATGGTACTGATCATATTCTGTATTTTGTCAATATCAGGTTTCTCATCCCGCAAGATCTCCTGAATATCATCATCAACGGTGACCTCTGCGGCGACGCGAAAGGCTCTCGGAATGGGTACTCCTTCCTCCAACAGAGAGGCCATGAGGACACGATTGTTTTCGTAAATAGTCCTGTAGGTATCAACGAAACCTTCTACGGGCCTGCTGACGAGAAGGTTTAGAATCTTGCGCTGCTCATCTCTGAAGAGATCCCTTAGGGAATAGTTGTGCATTCCGAAATGCCTGTCCATAAGCCTTATCATGTCGGCAAAATCACCTCGTTCAAAGGCCTGAACCATCTCATCCCTCATCCTTTGATAATGATCGAATCCGATAAAGGCACGGACGCCTCCATTTATGGCCTGATTGCCGAGGTGAAGGACGCAGAAGCTGATGAGCTCGGACTCCCTCGTGATTGTTGATTCGACAAGAACATTCCCGGTGGCAAATTTTGTCCTGCCTGACTCAAACCGTTGATAATCCCTTTTTCTCATGCGGTAACAGTAGATGTCCGTCTCATCTCCATAGTCTTCGAAAAAAGAACTCATTGCGTAGTGCATCGCAACTTTTCTCAGGTCAATCAACTCTTTCTTTGCGAATTTCACATATATCTGCCGGCCATTGCCGTGCTCTGGCAAATTACTTTTGGCATGGGTGACCCTCGCGAGAAAGGCATTCTCAAGGGCCTCGCCAAAGAGGTCTTCTGATAACTGTATGGCCCTGCAGGCATACTGCATCACTTTGATCGTTTCGAGTCCTGAAAGCTCATCAAAAAACCATCCGCAGCTCGTGTACATCAACATCAAATGTCTGTGGATTTCAAGGAACTTAAGCAAAAAGACTATCTCGTCTCTCCCTAATTTCCTTCCTCCATGATGCTCCATAAACCGTTCAACATGCTCCCAGGACCGGTTGAGGACAATATCAATATACTCATCCCTGGCCTGCCAGGGTTTCCTGAAGAACTTCTTTACACTGTTTTCATATCTGAAAGACAGCTGGTCTCTAAGCCAATCGAGAGAATCGCGCAAAGGTTTCCTCCACTCCTGATCCCATTCAGGGCGTCCGCCGGAATTGCATCCGCAGTTGGTCCTCCAGCGTTCGACACCATGGATACAGCTCCAGGAACTGTTCTCAACGATTTGAACCTCGTGAGTCGGAGGAAACTTATCAAGATATTCGCCATAGTTGGTAAGCCGTGCCAACCCATTGGATTCTATGTAATTGAGGGCATAGGAGACCGCCATATCTCCAAACTTGTGATGATGCCCATACGTTTCCCCGTCAGTGGCGATGTTGAGAATCTGCGGCCACTGCCTGCGGTCGGAAAAACCCGACAGGAGACGGTCGGCAAGATCCTCTCCCCTTTCGAGTATCTTTTCAAAAGCCACCGCATGGGATATGGGTCCGTCATAAAAAAAGACATTCAGTCTCCGTCCCGACGGAAGTTTCAGGAGATATGCCCTCGTGGGGTCGATGATACCTCCGCTGACGCTTTTCCACTTTCCTGTGCCAATCCTCCTTACCCTGAGGGCTTGATGAGGAGCAAGGATCGTAAACCTTATTCCCTGTTCCGCAAGGATCTTCAGCGTCTCCATGTCTACCGCGGTTTCGGAAAGCCACATGCCCTCAGGGAAACGCTTGAACCGGTACTCAAAATCCCTTATGCCCCATATTACCTGCGTCCGCTTATCCCGGCTATTGGCAAGGGGCATGATCATATGATTATAGACCTGCGCAATTGCATTGCCGTGACCAGAACGCAATTTCATGCCCTGCCGGTCTCCTTCGAGAATGGAATGATATACTTCAGGAGCGCATGTCTCCATCCAGGAAAGCACGGTAGGCCCGAAATTAAAGCTTATCCTGGCATAGTTATTCACAAGATCAATGATGCGGTTTTCGCCATCAAGGATGCGTGACGCGGAATTGGGAGCATAGCACTCGGACGTCACCCTCTCATTCCAGTCATGGAAGGGATGGGCCGAGTCCTGGATCTCTACCGCCTCAAGCCAGGGGTTTTCTCGCGGCGGCTGGTAGAAATGGCCGTGAATGCAGATATAGCGTTCCATAAAGAGCTCTTCCCCTTGTAATTCTCGCCCGGCCTATAATAGGGTATCTCTTACCAGCAATCTGAGTTCTTCAAGCATCTGTTTCCTGTCTTCTTCAGAAACATAGGGGACGGACGAAAAATATTTATGCCCGATGACTTCCATACCGCTAAAGCGAAATATCGCCGTATCCATTGACATATTCATCATCTCGAAAGCTCCCATCCTGTCATAATCTTCTCTGGACGCACCTGTCGTGCTTACTATGAACGCCTTCTTGCCTTTGAGTAATCCTATAACTCCATCGGTCGTTATGTCATAGGCAAATTTCAAGGAAAAGACCCTGTCAATATAGCCCTTTAACATTGCCGGCATTGATGACCACCAAATCGGAAATACAAACAAAAGGGTATCTGCCGAGCGGATATGGTCCTGTTCCCTCTTAATATCCTGGGGCACAGCACCGTTTTGAATGGCCGTCAGATCGTCCCGTGAAAGGATGGGGTTGAACTTCATGCCATAGAGGTCTCTTACTTCAAAATCCCTCTTGCCCTTCCCTAATTCATCCGAGATCGTTTCCATGATCGCATGGTTGAAACTGGCAGTATCGGGATGTGCGTAAATGATCAAATATTTCATCTCCATGTCTCCTTTCTCGTATGCTGAAACCCTGCCTTTATTCTCTTCAGGATAACAAAAAAGGCCTCTTCGTGCCAGGTCCTCACAGGGTCTCTCATTCCGGTTTGAATCTCCTCAGGGCTTTCTACTCGGCAAGGGAAAAAAACGGGGCTTGAAGATGTCCGTTTTCACACTTGCGGCATACCTTTGCATTTTATGCCCTTTTGGACATTTTTGGTTACACTTTGGCTACAGCCTTGATTTTTATATACTCATGAGTATAATACTCTAAAGTATATCTTTTGAGGATGAGATGGAATTCATAAACAGAAAAAAAGAGCTGACCTTTCTCGAAGAGAAATGGCGGCACCCAAAGGCGCAGCTCATAGTCCTATGGGGAAAGCGCCGTGTCGGAAAGACTGAGCTCGTAAAGCAGTTCGTAAAGGACAAGCCTCACGTTTACTTCCTTTCCGAAAGTGTCAACGAGGTCGAGCAACTGAGAAGATTCTCAAACTCAATCGGCAGTCATTTCAACGAGTCCCTGCTTCAAACGAGGGGATTTGCAGACTGGGAGGAAGGTTTTCGCTACATCAGGGACGAGAAACAGAGGTTTGTCTTCGCTATCGATGAATTCCCGTACCTTATAGAATCGAACCGGGCAATCCCCTCCATCTTCCAGAAGGGATGGGATGAATACCTCTCCAAAAGCAATGTTTTTCTTATCCTTCTCGGCTCAAGCATATCCATGATGGAGACCGAGGTCCTCGGTTACAGAGCACCGCTTTACGGCAGAAGGACAGGCCAGTGGAGGGTTGACCCTATAACGTTCGAACAGGCAGGCAGATTCAGGAAAGGGAAGCCCTTTGAAGACAGGCTTATGCATTATGCCGTTGCCGGCGGAATTCCGGCCTACTGGCTTCAGTTTTCAAAGGAAAAAGATATCTTTAAGAATCTTAAGGACCATGTACTCAAAAAGGGCGAGATGCTTTATGAAGAGGTGGAGCTTATCCTCAAGGAGGAACTCAGGGAGCCGCGTTATTATTTTGCCCTCCTTCAGGCCATTTCGCAGGGGAAAAGGAAGCTCTCGGAGATTGTGAACGCGACCGGTATAACACAGCCTATGGCGAATAAATACCTTGGGGTCCTTTCCGATCTCAAGATTGTGGAAAGAGAGCTTCCTGTCACGGAAGAAAAGCCGCTTAAAAGCAAAAAGGGTCTGTACCGGATCTCTGATGAATTCTTTCAGTTCTGGTTCCGCTTTGTCTTTCCAAGACGCGGCGAGCTTGAGATGGAGAGAATTGATGAAGTCCTTTCGGATATCAGAAAGGCGATGCCGCAGCATCTTTCCTCCGTCTATGAAAAGGTGGCAGTTGAGCTCCTCTGGAAGAATATGGATGTGTTCTTCCCCTTTACGGCAGTGGGCAGGTGGTGGGAGAGGAATGAAGAGATAGATGCGGTCAGCGTCAATCCTGATCTGAACTCAATCCTTTTCTCCGAGGTAAAGTGGAGTGAAAGACATGTGGGGCTCGACGTCTACGAGGCGCTCAAAGAAAAGGCCAAACTTGTAGAATGGCGAAAGAAGGATAGGAAAGAATATTTCTGCCTCTTTAGCAGGACAGGCTTTACGGAGGCGATGGTTAAGACCGCTTCCAAGGAAAATGTCAGCCTGTTCAAAGGCGAAGTAGTTTTATAAAACGGATAGCATCGCAGCCCATCGGTAAGCCGTCCCTGGTCCCATTGACAACGATAATATGAAACAAGTAGACTAATTTCAGAAGGTTGAATATGTCTACAACAACGGTAAGAATTCCCGAGGACAAACGGGACACACTCAAGATCATCGCCAGTGTCGAGAAAAGGGATATTAAGGAGATACTTTCCGAACTCATCGACGACTATATCGAGAGACACGAAGAAACCCTCGAAATCCTCTCTAAGCCGGGCTGGGTTGATGCAATCAATCAGGGGATCGAGGCAGCGGAGAGAGGCGAAACCGTAAGGTGGCGAAAAAAGAAGTCTGGGAGATAGACCTTACAAGACCCGCAGAAAAGGTCTATGACAAGGCTTCCACTGCCGTCAGACAAAGGCTTGATGACTGCTTCGAGAACCTTGAGGAGAATCCTTTATACGGCAATAGCATAAAAGCCCTGACAGGCAAGCTTAAAGGGCTCTATCGTTACAGAATTGGCGATTGGCGGGTCATCTACAGATTGAAGAGAGAACAGCATGTTGTCGAGATAATAGCAATACTTCCACGGGGTGATGCTTATAAGCGACTCAGCAGACAATAAGAGTATTGCGATAAAAATGCTGTTTTTCAGACTCCTCAGAACCGGGTTTAATAATATCATCAGATGTAATCATGAACATCTGATCCGTGAGGCGATGCCCAACGGATAATTCAGATGGAGGTATTTAGAAAAAACTTCAAAATCTGAGTATCTCGCCGCTGCAAAGCAGCTATAGAGCAGATTTGAAAGGGTATCCCGCTATAGAATGGCTTGCAATAAAAGAAAAAGGGCTTGCATCTCTGCAAACCCTTGTCCCTATTGGTGGCGGGGAGAGGATTTGAACCTCTGACCTTCGGGTTATGAGCCCGACGAGCTACCAGGCTGCTCCACCCCGCGAATATTTAAGACTAACTCATTACCCTTCACGTTGTCAATCTCTCGACCCTCCATGCCGGCCAAACTTGCTGAAACGATGTGTTTTAGTGCAAAATAGACGGATTCTGTAGATTTCTTATTCATGAAAGGAGTTCCATGCCTGTACGGGTTGCCGTTGTCGGTGCTGGATATCTCGGACAACACCATGCAAGGGTCTATTCGGAAATCAGGGAAGCCGAGTTGGTCGGTGTGGTCGACATTGACCTCGAAAGGGCAAGAGAAGTTGCGGCGAGATATGGTTCAAGGGCCTTTAGCAGCTATAAGGAAGTCCTTGACTCTTCAGACGCGCTGAGCATTGTTGTACCGACGACATCCCATTACGAAGTAGCGCTGGACTGTATCAGGGCTGGCAAGGACGTCCTTGTGGAAAAACCGATGACAGTCACCTTAGAGCAGGCCGACGCGTTGATCAGGGAAGCAAAAAGGACCGGCCACATCCTCCAGGTAGGCCACCTTGAACGATACAATCCTGGTGTCATCGCCCTCTCGACGATGATCGTGAAACCACGCTTTATTGAAGCCTTGCGGGTCTCCCCCTTCCTCAGCAGGGCAGCCGATGTGGACGTCACTCTCGACCTCATGATACACGACATCGACGTCATCCTTAGCCTCGTTCCCTCACCGATAAAGACACTCCATGCCACGGGCTTCTCCTTCATAACCGAAAAGATTGATGATGCGCGGGCATGGATCGAGTTCGAAAACGGTACGGTAGCGATCCTTACGTCGAGTCGGATGGCCCGGGACAAGGAGAGGAAACTGAAGGTCTTCCAAGAGGATTCCTACCTTGAATTGGATTACCAGAAGACGGAGATCCGGCGGTATTACCACCCCTCCTGCGGAAGGGCCCATACCGTCACTCCCGATCCGTCCCTTTGCGGTCTAAAACTTGAGGTCCGCAGTGAATCCGTCCCGGGATGCAGTGTGGACACCATCAAGCCTGAGTACATGGAGCCTCTCAAGAAAGAACTGACGGACTTTATCCATTGCATTGTGAACGGAGAAAGGCCGAAGGTCTCGGGGACTGAAGGCAGGGATGCATTGAACGTGGCACTCGAAATAAATTCGTTGATGAGGTGATCGGTCAGATGATACCCATGGTGGACTTAAGCAGGCAGTTTGCGGAGATCAGAGAAGAGGTATTCGAGATGATGAGCGGGATTCTCGAGAGTTCCCAGTATATTCTCGGCCCGAGAGTACAGGAATTCGAGAAAAAGGTGGCTCATTATGTCGGGGCGGCCGATGCCCTGGGCGTCGCTTCAGGGACGGATGCCCTTCATCTCTCTGTCAAGGCCCTGGATATCGGTGAAGGAGATGAAGTCATCACCACCCCCTTTACGTTCTTCGCCACTGCCGAGGCGATCATCTACACCGGTGCGCGACCGGTGTTCGTCGATATCGATATCGAGACCTTCGCCATAGATTGCAGCAAGATAGAAGAGAAGATAACGCCCCGGACAAAGGCAATCCTTCCGGTCCATCTTTTCGGCCATTCTGCGGACATGGAAGGCATTATGGGAATCGCGGGGAAGTATAACCTCTCTGTCATCGAGGACTGCGCCCAGGCCTTCGGCGCTGAAGCACGGGGGAAGAAGGTCGGGAGCCTCGGGGATGCGGGATGTTTTAGCTTCTATCCGAGCAAGAATCTCGGCGCCTGTGGTGACGGAGGCATGATTACCCTGAAGGGCACGAAGCTCTCCGATATTCTCAGGAGCCTGAGGAATCACGGCTCCAAAGGT
This sequence comes from Thermodesulfovibrionales bacterium, assembly GCA_035686305.1. Classification (NCBI taxonomy): domain Bacteria; kingdom Pseudomonadati; phylum Nitrospirota; class Thermodesulfovibrionia; order Thermodesulfovibrionales; species Thermodesulfovibrionales bacterium. The sequence goes on from DASRZP010000118.1 coordinate 15,253, forward strand.
TCATACATCCATGATTCAGTCGGTTTCAACAGCAGACTCGATGAGATGCAGGCAGGCATTCTCCTGGTAAAATTGAAGAAGATAGACGAATACAACAGGGCGAGGAGGCGTAACGCCTCGCTCTACCGCGATCTGCTCTGCGATGCCGTCCGTTGTCCCGTAGAAAAGGACGGCTTCTATCATGTCTATAATCAGTATACGATCCTCTCGGCAAGGCGTGATGAGATCCGGAAGAGACTGCAGGAGCATTCGGTATCCTCGGTCGTTTATTACCCGAAACCTCTTCACCTTCAGAAGGCCCTCAGTTTCCTCGGCCACAGGGAGGGGGATTTTCCGCGTGCCGAACAGGCATCGCGTGAGGTCTTGTCCCTGCCCATGTATCCTGAGCTTGAGGGGTCCGCCATAACGGAGATCGCCGAGATCATACGAGGGACCTTCCGGTGATCCGTTATGCCTGCGGCAAGAGGAGAATACTCGGCTCGTGGTGTACGGTCCTTTCGTGACCTTTCCACTTCATGCGGCATGAAGACCGTGATGATCGTCGCAGGGGAAAGTTCCGGCGAGTGGTATGGCTCGCTCCTTACAAAGGAACTGAAGGACCTTTGGCCGGACATCAGGGTCCTGGGTATCGGAGGCGAGAGGATGAAGGATGCGGGGGTCGAGATACTTTCAGGGATATCGAGCGGACTCGGCATAACAGAACTCCTTCCGTCGCTCAAGAGAATCCGGGACTCTTTTAGCATTGCCTCAAAGGCCCTCGCCGAAATGAAACCCGACGTCCTTGTCCTCATTGATTATCCGGATTTCAATTTCAGGCTCGGCAGGGTAGCAAAGAGGCTCGGCATCAAGGTGCTCTACTATGTGAGCCCCCAGGTCTGGGTCTGGAGAAAGGGAAGAGTGAAGACCATGGGGGAGATCGCGGACAGGGTCTCTGTGATACTTCCCTTTGAAGAGGAGATCTATAGAAAGGCCGGTATACCCTGTGAATTTGTCGGCCATCCTGCCATGGAGGAGCTTGAGCTGTCCGATGCCCGGAATCTCAAGACAGAAATAAGCAGGGGGCACGGGGCATTGAGGGTCGCCCTTCTTCCGGGTTCACGGCCGAATGAATTGAAGGCCCTCCTGCCTGTATTCATTAACCTCGTGAGAAGATGCAAAGGAGAATTTCGCGACCCCCGGTTTACGCTCCCCCTTGCACCCAACCTAGAGATCGAGCGGTTCCGTTCCGATCTCACACTTCTTGAAGAAGAGGGAGTCAGGATTGTTAAGGGTGACGTCCTCAAGTGCCTCTCTTCCTCGGATGCGGCTGTGATCGCTTCAGGTACGGCAACGCTCCAGGCAGCTCTCCTCGGCGTCCCTTCCGTTGTGGTATATAAAGTCTCTCTTTTAACATACATCATGGGCAAGATTATTCTTAATACGAAGTTCATATCCCTCATAAATATCATGTCAGGTGAGGAAGTCCTTCGGGAACTGATCCAGCGCAAGGCGAATGCTGAGGATATCCTGACAGAACTGAAGAGGATACTCTCTGATGAGCGTCACAGGACGAAGATGGTCTCCTCCATGAAAAGGGTGAGGGAAGCCTTTGCCGGCAGGCAGCCCTCACGGAGAGTCGCCCTGACAATAGGCGAGATGACCGGTTGGGGTCTCGGAGAGTCCGAAGGTTCTTCAGGAGGTCACTGATGGAGGCTCTCAAGAAGATTTTGATCCTCGTGAAACCTTACTGGACGCGTATCGTCCTCGCGGCCCTCTTCGGCCTTGTCGTCTCGGGGCTGAACGGCGCACTGGCCTGGCTCATCAAACCTGCGGTCGACCAGGTATTCGTCGAGCGGAACTTGACATCCATCATGCTTGTCAGTTTCGGCATTATGGGCTCCTTTGTCGGGAGGGGTGTTTTCGAATTTCTCCAATCCTATCTCATGATGTCGGCCGGCGCAAAGGTGGTGAGGGACATACGGGACAGGATGTTCCATCACATGCTCTATCTTCCTGCGAAATTTATCAACAAGGATTCAACGGGCGCCATGGTCTCAAGAGTCATCAATGACGCCGGGGCAGTCCAGGGGGTCCTCGCATATAACGTCAAAGATCTCTTTGTCGAGACGACGACCGTCATCGTTCTGACATGCATTGCACTTGTGAGGCGCTGGGACCTCACCCTCATGTCATTGGTCGTCTTGCCTGTTGCCTTCTATTTCGTCTCGAGGTTCGGCAAGAGACTCAGGAAGGTGAGCAGCCGGACACAGGAGAAGATATCGGACATAACGGAGATGCTTGCCGAGAGCTTTACGGGCAGCAAGATCATTAAATCCTTCACCCGCGAGGAGGATGAAACGGTAAAGTTCAGGGACAAGAATCAGGACTTTTACCGCGAACTCATGCGTTCGACAAGAATCACGGAAGCCACGTCTCTCATGATGGAGTTTGTCGGCGGCACCGGCATCGGATTCGTAGTCTGGTATGGAGGGAGTCTCGTGATGAGGGGGGTGATTACTGCCGGTGATTTCTTCTCCTTTCTCGCTGCCATCTTTATGATCTATACCCCGGCCAGGAGGCTTGCCTCGGCCCATAATGTACTTCAGCAGGCAAGGGCTCCTCTTGAGAGGATTGAGGAGTTCCTTGCAGAAGAACGCGAAGTTGACGGAAAGCGCATGCTCAAGGGATTCACTGATGAGATCGTCTTTGACAACGTCTCCTTCCGCCATGAAGGCACTGATGACGACGCCGTCAGCGGGATCAGCCTCAGGGCAAAGAAGGGGGAGATCGTCGCCCTTGTGGGGAAGAGCGGCGCAGGCAAGACCACCTTAGTGGACCTCATTCCGCGATTCTCCATACCCCACGAGGGCGCCATATCTCTTGACGGAGTCGACATCTCGACCGTAACGCTCACGTCCCTCCGCTCTCTTATCGGCCTCGTGAGCCAGGACGTCATCCTCTTTAACGACACGGTAATGGCGAACATATCCTACGGGAATCCCGCCGCATCAGAGGCGGAGATAATCACTGCGGCCAGGGCAGCCTTTGCCCATGACTTCATCCTTGAACTCCCCGATGGTTACAAGACGGTGATCGGTGAGAAGGGTGTGAGGCTTTCAGGCGGCCAGAAACAGAGGCTCTCGATAGCGAGGGCTTTACTAAAGAACCCTCCGATCCTCATCCTCGATGAGGCAACATCATCCCTCGATAGCGCCTCAGAAGTCATGGTCCAGAAGGCACTGGAAAATCTCATGACGGACAGGACAGCCTTTGTCATTGCCCACAGGCTGTCCACAATTCGACGGGCAGACAGAATCTTCGTACTCGACAAAGGCAGGATCGTGGAATCAGGGACCCATGAAGAACTGCTCTCCGGAGGAGGTCTCTACAAGAAGCTCCATGACATGCAGTTTGAAGATGTCTGAGGGGTACGGCCGTGTTCTTCCTTTACAGCCTTCTTTATGGTGTCGCAGCCGTTATCCTTCTTCCCTTTGAGTATGCAAGGCGTCCTGCTCCTGTCAGGAAGAGATGGCTGAAGGAGAAATTCGGATGTGTGGACCTTCCGACGGGAACAGAAGATTCACCGTTGCTTTGGATCCATGCCGTCTCCGTCGGCGAGACACTGTCGGCCGTACCCTTCATCAAGGAAATCAAGGGGCGCTATCCCTCGATCCGTGTTGTCCTTTCGACCATAACCGATACGGGCCAAGCGGTCGCCCGTGAGAGGTTGGCGGGGGTTGCTGACGCGGTCTATCTTCCCTTTGACCTCTCCTTTTGCATCAAGCCTCTCTTCAGGAAGATAAGGCCCTCTGCCTTCATAGTGATCGAGACTGAGCTTTGGCCCAATATCTTCAGGGTTTCGAAGAAGATGGGGATACCCCTTCTGGTCATGAACGGGCGGCTCTCTGAAAAGTCCTTCAGAGGATACATGCGGATACGGTTCTTCATGAAGGCAGTCCTTGAATGTGTTGACCTCTTCTGCATGCAGGAAAAGGCATATGCTGAGAGGATAACGGCACTGGGAGCGGACGAGGGGAAGGTGATCGTGACGGGGAGCTTCAAGTTCGACACGGGTCCCCCGGGGAAGCTCCCCGAATGGGCCTGGGTGCTGAAGGGTCCGGTCATCCTCGCGGGGAGCACACACCCCGGTGAGGAGGAACTGATCCTTGGTGTTTACGAGGACTTGAGACAAGATTTCCCCGGCCTGAATCTTATAATAGCTCCGCGCCGCCCCGATCGTTTTCAAGAGGTTTACGCATTGATGAAGGCACGGGGGTTTTCCTGCAAAAAAAGGTCGGAGATCTCCGGAGTCTCTCCGGCCGAAAGCGGATTATCTCCTGGAACCATCGTCCTCCTCGACACTGTGGGAGAGCTTGCAGCGGCATATGGTATCTGCGATATCGCCATCATCGGCGGCAGTTTCATACGGCACGGCGGCCAGAATCCCCTTGAACCTGCCTTCTGGCAGAAACCCATCATCTGCGGACCGCATATGGAGAACTTTTCTTTCATTGAAGAGTTTTACCGGAAAGGGGCTGCGGAAAAGACAGAGAGAGAGGGGCTCCGTGACCTGCTGAAGGAACTGCTCGGAAACGGAGAAAAGAGAAAGACGATGGGAGAAGCGGCAAAGGCCCTCTACCGCGAAAAGGCTGGTGCAGTGAACAGGGCCATAGACGCCCTCGGCAAGATCGTTCTCTCACCTTAAGGTTGACATATACCCCAAAACTTCATACCATTTTGATAGAGGAGCCTTCGGGATAAAGATTATCAGGAAATCTGTCTTCTCACAGGGGGAAGAGACAATGACGAAAACTGCAGAAAAGATCATGGAACTGTTCAAGAGGCATGATAGGATAAAAGCGGGTATGATCTTGACTCCCGCAGAATTATCCCTCGGTTCGAGCGATTGGGAACCATCGGATTTCGCGAACCTTGATGAGGCAATAAGAGAATTGAGGAATGAGGGCTGCGTAATCGTAACACCCACAAAGGGGTTGGAACTCACTGAGGAGGGCTACAACTATCTCCTGGGTGAGGGATGAAGGCTGCCGTCGCGAAAAGATAAGAGGAAAGATCCTATCCCCACGATCCCTCTATGACCTGAATGCCCGATATATGAAGACGATCCCGACGACGACCATGACAAGGGCAGAAGCCCGAGAGAGCCTCTTCCTCAGCCATTCTCCCTTTATCGAGACGACCTTCCCGATGAGAAAGAGCGCAGGCGAGGTCCCGAGCCCGAAAAGGAAAAGGAGGAGCATTCCTCGCAGAAACCCCCTGGCTCGGCTTCCCGCCTCAACGCCAGCACCTGCTGCTGCGATAAGCGCCGTGTAGAGAAGGCCGCAGGGTATAAAGCCGAAAACCAGCCCCATCGGAAAATAGGCGCCGACTGTTCTCGCTCCAGCGATAAACGTTACAATGCGGTTCAGGAAAAGGGTAAACGAAAGGCCAGGCGCCTTCACCTTCTTCTCCTTGTTCTCCTGCCCTCCGGGCCTCAGAAATGTGAGCCAGCCGGCAGAGGCGAGTCCCACGAGGGCCATCACGATTCCGAGAGTTCCGAGGGCAAGGTACTGGAACCGTTCAAAGAGCTTCACCGAACCGACAAAGGAGCCTGTCAGCCCTGTCATGCCTCCGAGCAGACTGTAGGTCGTGACGCGGCCAAGATTATAAAGGAGGTGGGGGGCATAACTCTTCCGCTCCACACGAAGGGAATAAATCGCAACGACCGGACCGCACATGCCGATACAATGCCCGAACCCTCCGAGAAATCCGGAAAGAAAAAGCAGAACATAGAGGGAATCAGTAAGCAACGTTGAACAGGAAACTGACGTTCCCCATCTCCCGAATCTCGACGGTCGCCTGCCAGAGTCTCCTCCCGCTGGGACACTTCGGTATCACTCCCTTGCCTGAAAAGGTGGACGGACCGTTTCTCCCGAGCATGACCGCGTTCTTCCCCATATACATTCCCGGCATGGCGAGATCAAGGGTTATCACCCGGGTGCCCGATATCACCTTCCCCTCACCGATGAGCTTCACGGTAAAGGAAAGCTCCTTCATTGCCTTCACAGGCTTCGGATTGATGTCGAGAATCACTTCCATAGTGCCGATCACCTTTGAGCATGGTCCCTTGTCTATCTCACAATCCACGATCTTCTCCGCGTCGGCAGCGGCAATCGCCTGCCCCGTTCTTGCCGACGGGAACGGGGCGATGAAGAGCGCAAAAACCACAAGGCCAAAAACGGCTGCGATATGTCTCATAAAAACCTATTCACCGTAACGTTGAGTAAACCTTCCAGTTGCATAAAACTATCTTCTTCGGGAAGGCAGGTATGGTGAGAAGCCTTGTATCGCGATACCTTTGATGGTTGCCGACTGCCGCTGTATGCTCAATGCGGGAGGTCACTTGCGGTGGAGTCATCGAAGTACCTCATCGTCGGAATCTCATCGCATGTACAGAGCTTCGATCCATGCCTGCCTTGCCATCGTTTGCAACGTTGGGTTTCACTTGTCATTTTGTTCGGTCCTATCGCCGCTCTTCTTCTCTTCGTCCTCAAGCATCCTGTACTTCGGTCCCTCCACATCGTCATATTGCCCGCTCTTTACCGACCATATGAAAAAAAGCCATGCCCCTATTCCGAGGACGAGGGAGAGAAAGATCATGAAGGTTATTGCCCACATCTCTTGACCCTCAGCGAGTTCCCGACAACAAAGAGGGAGCTGGCAGCCATCGCACCCGCCGCGACAATAGGGTGGAGGACGCCGGTCACCGCCAGGGGAATCGCGATGATGTTATAGAAAAAGGCCCAGAAGATGTTCTCCTTGATGATGCCCGAGGCCTTCCTCGAGAGGCGAATGAAATAGGGAACAAGCCTGAGGTCGTTCCTCACCAGAACAGCGTCTGAACTCTCCCTTGCGATATCCGTTCCTCTTCCCATGGCGAGACCGACCACGGCCTCTGTAAGGGCAGGTGCATCGTTTATGCCGTCTCCCACCATGATCACCTTCTCTCCCGCGGACTGGATCTCGGCAACGATCTCCCTTTTCTTCACCGGCGAGGCCTCGGAAACGGCATGTTCGATGCCGACCCTTGACGCGATAGATTCCGTAGTGCCCTGATTGTCCCCGCTCACCAGCGAGAGGGAATAGTTCATCTTCCTGATCTCGCTGACCGCTTCCGCTGCCTCGGCCCTGACAACATCCGAGACTACCATGACGGCCCTCACTCTCCCTTCCCACCCCATGAAAACAACCGTTTCCCCCCTTTTCTCGAGGTCTCTGATATCTTCAGTATAGGACTGCGCATGAGGCATTACAATGCCGTGCTCTTCCATGAAGCTCCGGTTGCCGATCACGATTCTCTTTCCCTCTGCCGTACCTTCAACACCCTTCCCGGGAAAGGTCTTGAACCCTGATACGCTGAATGCAGGACGGGCAGCAGTGGTGATCGCATGGCCTATGCTGTGTTCGGAGAGTCCTTCAAGGGACGCTGCGAGGCTCAGGAGATATCCTCTGTCCCAGGCGTTCTCAAGGACAATCATGTCCTTGAGGACCGGTTTCCCTATCGTTACCGTACCGGTCTTGTCAAAAATCACGTGGTTCACTCTGCTTACGTTCTCGATCACTTCACCGCTCTTTATGAGAATCCCTCGTGACGATGCCATGGTCGTGAAGATAAGGACAGCGAGGGGGGTTGCGAGCCCCAGACTGCAGGGACAGGCGATGACAAGGACAGAGACGCCTGTCATGAGTGCCCGGTGTATTGATGCACCCCTCAAGATATAAAGGAGGAGCGTCGAGACTGCAATGAGCAGGATAAGCGGCACAAAATAGCCGACGACCCTGTCTGCCACTCTCTGTATCCTCGGTTTCCGCGCCTGGGCGTCTTCTACGGCCTCGATGATATTCGCCAGTATCGTTTCCTTTCCTGTCCTTTTCACCTCAAAGGTGAGCATGCCGTAAAGGTTGATGCTCCCTCCGACAACTTCAGATCCCACGACCTTCAAGACCGGTCTCGACTCGCCCGTCAGGAAGGATTCATCGACCTCAGACTCGCCGCTGATGACAGTCCCGTCAAGGGCGATCCTCTCGCCCGGTTTCACTTCCAGCCAATCGCCCTTTTCGATAGACGTGACCGCTACTTGCCCCCGTCCGGCGGCTCCGGCCTCACCCTTGAGTAACCTGGTTGCCGTTGTGGGGCTCAGCTCCGCCAACCGTTCAAGCGTCTCCGAGGCCTTGCCTTTTGCAACGGCCTCTAAGTACCTGCCGAGGAGGATGAGGGTTATGATCATGGCTGACGTGTCAAAATAGACCTCTCCGCCGGCAACCATCTCTGAGACACTGTATACAAACGCTGATCCCGCACCGATCGTTATGAGAGAGTCCATCGTAAAATGGAGGCGGCTCAGTCCTTTAACCGTGCTTCTGATAAGGGGCATCCCCGAATAGAAGAGGACCGGGAAGGTGAGGACCATGGCAATGACCTCGAAGATGCCCTTTGTCTGGGCATCGATCCCCTGGAAATATCCTGCGTAGAGAGCTACGCTGTAAATCATGAGCTGCGATGAGAGGAAGGCTGCGGTACCGAAGCGTATCAGGAGGTCTCTCGTCTCCGATTCCCTGGCCTTGAACTGCTCTGATTTCGTATAAGGCTTCGGACGGTAACCGATGGAGAGTATCCGTTTCAGGATCTTCTCGATCCCCACGAGCTCGGGGTTCCAGGCGATCCTCGCCCTGTGAGTGGCATAGTTGACCCTCGCATGGCTGACCCCCTCTGTCCTGCTCAGGATCTTTTCATTGAGCCAGACACAGGAGGCACAGCGGATCCCCTCGATCGAAAGATCTATCTCCTTCTCCCCGTTGTCCCTGTCCCTGACATGCTCGGCAAAGGGGCTAATATCGATTTCGCCCTTCAGGAGGGAAGCCGGTATACCGGTTTCATCCCACCGTCTCTTTTCATAGAAGGCATCGAGACCCTCGCCGTGGATAATCCTGTAGATGCCCCTGCAGCCGTTGCAGCAGAATGTCTTTTCCTTTCCGTCACAGATATCGTAAACAGCGTCCCTCTCAGGAAAGCTCAGAAGACAATGGTCACAGGTGAGTTGAGATGCGTGCATCTCTGTTCCTCTGGCGCCGTTTATTTCTGTTCGATGCTCCGTATATAAGTGATCACCTTCCATATCCTGTCTTGACCAAGACTGTTCTCCCAGTTGGGCATGCCGCCGGGTCTGCCTTTCGAAATGGTCAGGTAGAGGTCTGCATCTGAGTCTCCATATTTCTTCGATTTCAGCGTTAGATTCGGACAGATATCGCCCCTTCCGCCTGCGCCGTGGCATACCTGACAGTTCTTCTTGAATATCTCAGCTCCTTCCTGAAGTGCCCTCGGATCACCCTCATAGGGATTCTTCTGGGCAAGAGCGGGTTCTGATTGCACGATGCCCGCCTGAAGCATCAGGGAGATGAAGAGTAACAAAACGGGCATCATCGTTCTTTTCATCGAGATGATCCTCCTTTCTCGACATAGATCCTTTTTTCGAAGACAATCTCTTTGCCCTTGACGGGCACGGGAATCTTCAGATCCCAGAAACCATGGAGAGGAAAACTGACGGAAGCCCTGTAGACCCCTTCCCCTGCCATGACAGTATTGAAGGTCCTGTCATATGTCGCCGATGACGGTCTGCTGATCGTGATCGATACGGCTTCACCATCAAAAGGCCTGTCCTCCCGATCCAGGACCGAGAAGAGGATGTCATTGTCTCCCGTCACAAAGGTTTTCGTCAGAATCTCGATTCTCAATCCTGACGAGGCCCTTTCCTTCTCCGTCCTGTCCCAGGAGAGCCCCTTCTCATAAGGCTTTTCCGTAACAATCCCCTCAAAAGTCCTCGTTCCGACTATGATGGCACCGACAACAGAGAGAAGTCCCACAAGGACGACGATTGCGATAACGGTTTTCATTTATGAATGAGGCACCTCAAAATACACCTTCTTTGTTATTGTATCAACTCTCTCATCCTGTCGCGATTCGACAGAGATGTCAACGCCGCCGGAGCCGCCTTTCAACGCTTCTCCTTCCATCCTGACGAATACGGGGATCTTCCGGTATTCCCCTGCCTTGAGGAGGATCGTGTCAGGAATAATGCTCACTTCCCCCCTCTCTCCTTTGGCCCTGATCTTCACCGTGAGGTCGGCCCTCGACCTGTTCCTGAAAGAGAGAAGATAGGAGTTCAGCGCAGTGCCGTCAGCACTGGTTCGCGGAAGAAAGCCCTGGTTTGGCAGCACCGTCATGTCTATGGCGACCCTTGAGAAAAAAAGGTGGAGGAGAAAAGCAAAGGAGGCGAGCGTTATAAGGGAGATCATGACCACATTCTGACGGATGATCTTCCTCTTCTCCCCCGGCAAGCCAAAAGAGTAGTTGATCAGACTTTCTTTCTTCACCTTCGCCCTCATCTCCGTGCACTTATCAATGCATTCGGCGCAGTTTATACAAGCACCGCTCATGCCCTTCCTGATGTCTATACCGACGGGACAGACCCTGACGCAGGCCATGCAGTCCATGCACTCCTCCCTCCTCTCCGGGTCAAAGGCGATAACAAGGGTACCATTGTCGTAAAGGACGCTCTGGAGCTTTGCATATGGGCATACTGTTGCGCAGAACCTGTGTCTGAGGAAGACGAAGTTCAGGAAGAGTATCCCTGTCAGGACGATCCAGAATCCCCATATGATCTTTCCCATATCCTCCGAGAGGAGCCGTCCAAAGAACTCGTACGGAGAGACAAAATACCAGATGAGGCTTGCGGCAACGATGACGCTGACGGCAAGGGTCGCTGCAAGAGATGCGAGCTTGTACCCGAATCCCTTTGACGAGGCCCTGTCAACAAACCTGGTGAAGTCGACGATAACGGTCTGAGGGCAGAGCCATCCGCACCATATCCTTCCGAAGACCACGGTGATGAGGACGATGAGGAAGGTCACGAAGATGACCGCCACAAGGACGATGAAGAACTCTTCCATCCAGAGTGTCACGCCGAAGAAGTGGAGCTTCAACGAGGGGATATCGAACCTCAGGGCGCTCTCGCCTCCAATCTTCAGGAAGGGGATTCCGAGGATGACCGCTCCCTGAAGTACCTCTGTGAGACGCCTCCATCGCTGAATCCCCTTAATCCCGATCGTCATCGTCCAACATCCGGTACTTCGGCTCTTCGACTCTTTCATGTCTCTTTTTCGAGTAATAAAAGACGATGATGACCACAAAGAGGACGACGAGCACGAGACCGAATATGAGATAGCTTATCGCAGTTGCGTGCACTGTAATCGCTCCAAGTTTCCGAGAAGTTTCTACTTACTCTTTCTCATTGCAAGATAAAGGTAGAGTATACCGACCGCAGCGGCGGCCGTGAAGCCTATTGTAGCAACTACCGAGATGTCCATGAAACCTCCTGCATCTGTCTGACGGTGGACATGTCAGGAATCCCTGAACGTCCACCCGTCAGGATTCATCGTCACTATTTCTTCACCGACTCCTCATATGCCTTTTGCTGACTCCAGCCGCTGATAGCGGGGGTGTAAGAGACAAAATAGTAGATACCCCAGAGGATCAGCCCCCAGAAGAGTATCAGCCATCCGATGGGGATCTTTCTCTTTGCATCCACACTCTCTTCAACGAGAAACTCCTTTAAGCTGTCGAGTTCTTCTGCCATTGCACCCTCCTATTTCCCCTGCAGGGAACGAATATATGCAACCAGGGACCATATCTTGCTCTTATCCATGGACGTGCCGAAGGGCGGCATGCCTCCCTTTGCCGTGCGGCCGTCTTCGATCATGCCCGGCTGGGTCCCGTTATTGATGACCTCAAAATAGTCGTCATCGGGAACGTCGCCTTTCACGTAGAGAAACTCGTCGTCAACGAGACTCGGTCCGATCCCGCCCTTGCCGTCTGCGCCATGGCATGCTGCACAGTTCGAGGCATACAAGGCTTTCCCCAGTTCAATCGCCTTTGGATCACCGGCAAGAGGATTCGCCACGTGGCTTTCCTTTATCGCAGCCAGGGAAGGCATCTCGACCTGCTTCTTGACGGCAGTCCCGATCACCTGCATATACGCCACAAGGGCGTCCATCTCGGTCTTCCCATTCAGGCCGTTGATCTCATCCTGCGAATATGGGAAGTCCAGGGCCTTCATGCGTGCCTCCACCTCTTTCGGATCGAGGATGTTGTTCTTCAGCCAGCCGTATTTCGGCATGTTCGACTCGGTGAAGAAGGCCTGGGGATTTTCAAAGTGCCGGTAATGCCATGCATCGGGATACTTTCCACCGATCCTCGCGAGATCCGGCCCCGTCCTCTTCGACCCCCACAAAAAAGGATGGTCATACGCGAACTCCCCGGCCTTTGAGTATTCGCCGTAGCGCATCACCTCTGTCTTCAAAGGTCTCACGGTCTGCGTATGACAGTAATGGCAGCCGTCCCGCTGATAGATGTCCCGTCCGGCGAGCTGGAGCGCCGTGAAGGGTTTGAGGTTCTCGAGCTTCGGGTGCATCTGCTGCGTGAGCATCGGAATGAACATCGTCACGACCGTTCCGACAAGAATGACTACTGCCGACAGGACCGCAAAGAATATCGGGCTCGTGTGGAGTTTATGATGGAATTCGCTTGCCATGCTTCACCTCCTCATGCCGTCGCTGCCAGGGCCTTGCCCTTGCGAATTGTCATGGCGATGTTGTAAATGAAAAAGAGCATCCCCACTGTGAAGATAACGCCGCCCAGGGTCCTCATCTTCCAGAAGGGATAGTTCTTGACAAGTACTTCCATGAAGGTGTATTTGAGGCTTCCGTCGGGGTTCACCGCTTTCCAGAGGGTCCCCTGCATTATTCCCGTGATCCACATCGTAATCGAGAATATGAGCTGTCCGATCAGCACGAGCCAGAAATGGGTGTTCGCAATCTTGACGCTATAAATCTCAGTGTCATAGATCTTGGGGATCACGTAGTAGATCGACGCTGCAGTGGTCATCGTGACCCACCCCATCGTTCCCATGTGGACATGGCCGGGCACCCAGTCGGTGTAATGGATCAACTGGCTCACAACCCGCAACCCCTGAGTCGGGCCCTGCACGGTCTGGAGGCCGTAGAACGTTATGCCGAGGATAAAAAACTTCGTGAGATAGTTTGTCCTCATCTTTTCCCAGTCGCTGCCGACCGTATAATAGCCGTTCACGACCGAGCCCCATGAGGGCGCTATGAGGAAGATGGTGAAAACGATAGCAAGGGTCTGTATCCAGTCAGGCAGCGGAGTGTAGACAAGATGATGGGCGCCGGTCCAGAGATAGGCGAATATGAGTGACCAAAAGGCGATGATCGAGAGCCGGTGGCTGTATATCGGGATCCCTGTTGTCTTGGGGAGGAAGTAATAAAACATCGCGAGTATCGGCGTAGTGAACACAAAACCGACGGCGTTGTGGCCGTACCACCACTCCACATTGGCGCTGTTTACGCCGGCGAAGATATGATAAGACTTGAAAAAGCCGGCGGGAATCGAGAGGTTGTTCACGATGTAGAGCACCGCAACCGCGATAACCGTAGCGATAACATACCAGAGAGAGACATACATCTGCTCTTCCCTCCGCTTTATGATCGTAGCGAAGATATTGACCGCGAAGATGACCCAGAGAATGACGACGACGATGTCCAGCGGCCATTCCAGTTCCGCATACTCCAGGGCCTGGTTCATCCCCGCAAAGAGACTGATCGCAGCCAGGGCTATCGCGGCATTGAAGAGATAAAGGTGGAATCGCGCGAGCTTGGGGAAGACGAGCGGACGCCTTGTGAGCCTCATCGTTATGTAGTAGAAAATACCGAAAATAGCCCCCACACCAAGTCCGAAGGCGAGGCCGTTCGTGTGCACCACCCTCAGTCTTCCGTATGTGAAAAAGGGAGGAATATTCCATTCCGGTTTCCAGAACTGAATTGAGATCCAGAGCCCGATGAGAATACCCACGACGCCCCAGAAGATGGAGGAGATGATGAAGCCCTTTACCGTCCGATTATCGTAGGCGTATTCATTCATGATTCTGCGCCCTCCTCAACAATTTGCTGAAGGCCCCAAGGGAGCCATTACCTTCCCGTTAAGTTCATTATATCTCCTGTCAGGCTGATTGCAACGCGCGGTCATGAAAGTTTCCTTCTGACAATTAGGATAATAATACTCTTCTTTAGCGGCCCTGTCAAGCAAGAAGAGTTCGTTCATTTAATAATTGGGTTCCGGACTAAAATCAGCCTTTGAGAACACATGATTTACAACCTGCGCGATTATCCGGCCTGCAGAGTCCGGATATCCCCTGATGGCAGAGGGCAAAGTCATACCGCAGGGGGTCGACAGGATCAAGCAACTTCAGGGTCTCTGTGATCTCGACCGCCGCTTTCCAATCTGCTGATCTTCTCTTTGTGAGCCCGAGACATCTTCCTATCCTTGCGATATGCGTATCGAGGGGTATCACGAGATGATTCTTTGATATCCCCTTCCATATCCCGAAATCGATGTCCCTGTCCCTTATCATCCAGCGCAGGAAGAGATTCATCCTCTTGCAGGCGCTCCCGTTGGCAGGAGAAGGGAAGAACTGGAGCAGGCCCGCTGGACGGACATTTCTCCCGTACGCCTTTGTCGTGTCAACGGAAAGAATCTCCTCTACGAATCCGGTAATCGCCCTCCCGGTATTTCCATGTTCCGGGAGATAGTGTCCCATAAAGGCCCTTTCGAGGGATGAATACTTCAGCAGAAGTCCGTGGATGATGAACAGGAGGCAGACGATATCCCTGTCTTCGTTAAAGCGGTACTTGAAGGGGAAAAGTCTTCCCTGTTTCTTTACATCAAAGTCGGTGAGAAAAGATCGGGGGCTCTTGCCCATGACCGACAGGATCTTCTTCACGACCGCCTTGAAGAGATCCACCCTGCCATAGGCAAGGCAAGTGGCGATGAAGGCAGAAATTTCGATATCGCCGACGTCGTCATAGTGATGAGGGAATTCTATAGGGTCGTGGGCAATTCTCCCTGTGAAATCATAGTCATCATAGAATCTGTCGAGTACCTTTTTTAATTGTTGTCGTCTCTTCTCGGTCATGGGCTGAATCTTCAAACCAATCCGAAGACTATCTCCCGCTCCTCCCTGTCGACCTTGTCGATACTTACCTTTACGTCCTTACCTATGGTAAAGACTCTTCCCGTATTCCTCCCCGAGAGCGAGAGGTTCCTCTCGTTATATTGATAGAAGTCGTCGGTCAGGTACGAAAGGTGAATGAACCCTTCAACGTAAAAGTCTTTGAGCCGCACCCGAAGGCCGTAAGGAGTGACGCCCGTTATCCTGCCTTCATACTCTTCTCCCACCTTATCCTTCATAAACCATACCCTCATAGCACTGATCACTTCCCTCTCTGCATCGTCGGAAAGGCGTTCCATCCTCGATGCATGGAAGGCGATGTCTGAGAGCAGTCCTTCGAGTTCCTTCATTCTCTTATCCGAAAGGCGCCTCTTTGACAGAACCTCTCTTAGAATCCGGTGGACAACAAGGTCCGGGTATCTTCTGATGGGAGAGGTAAAATGCGTGTAACACTTTGAGGCGAGTCCGAAGTGTCCGACATTGATCGGAGAGTACCGCGCCTGCTTGAGACTCCGCAACACCACGTAATTGATGACCTCCTCTCCGGGCGTGCCCTTTATGCCGAGAAGCAGTTGAGAGAAGTCTTTCGGTTTCAGAGATCTCTTCCCTGCGCGAATCAGCGGCCTGATGATCTTCAGCATCTCTTCGAGCTTCAGAGGATCAGGCTCTTCATGGACCCTGTAAAGACTCGGCACTCCGAGGTTTTCGAGATGCTCTGCCACAGCCTCATTCGCCGCAATCATAAATTCTTCGATAATCATATGAGCGAGGTTTCTCTCGGCCTTCAAGATCGCCTCAGGGTTCCCCTGGAGGTCAAGGAGCACCTCCGGCTCGGGGAGGTCAAAGTCGAGGCTTCCCCTCTCAAGCCTCTTCTGCCTGAGGATGTTGCAGAGTTCGTTCATCAGCTCGAAGGCCTGAAGGAGATGGTCATATCTCTGGCGCTCCTGCCCGTCCTGGTCGACGAGTATCTTCCTGACGGATGTATAGGTCATCCTCGCGGCGCTCCTGATCAAGCTCGGATAGAACCGCGACTTAACCCTCTCGCCTTTCCTGTCAAAATCCATCTCGACCGTAAAGGCATATCTGTCGACCTGCGGCTTGAGGCTGCAGAGGTCTTCTGAAAGTTCTTTGGGGAGCATGGGGATCACCCTGTCGGGGAAATAGACGCTTGTGCCCCGTTTCCTCGCCTCGTCGTCTATCACCGTGTTCCATCCGACATAAAAACCGACATCGGCAATATGCACCCACAGTCTGTAGCCTTGTTCTGCTAGAGAGATCGAGACTGCATCGTCGAAGTCCTTTGCCCGTTCACCGTCGATGGTAACGGTCGCAAGATCACGCAGGTCTTTCCTCTTCTGTTCCGGAAGTGGAGAGGGAGGTCGCTCATAAAGGATCCTTGCCTCGTCATGGACGGCCCTCGGGAACCTGAGGGGGAGATTGAACTCCTCGATGATCGACTCGACCTCGGCCATCGGGTCTTCCGGTTCTTCGAGCACCTTGATGACCTTTGCCGAGGGAGGCCTCTTGTCAGCCGGATAGCTGATGATCTCGGCAATTACCTTATCACCATGCCTCGCCTTGCCCCTGTCCCCGGGCGATACATAGAGGTGAAAAGGCACAGCCCTGTTCTTTGGTCTCACAAAAGATGCTGTTCGCGTGACATCGAGTTCCCCGACAATTCGTGTCGTCGCCCTCTCGAGGATCCTGATGATCCTGCCTTCACGCCTCTGCCAGTTCTCAACCCTGACGATGACCCTGTCATGGTTCATGGCACCCGACGTCCGACGGGCGGGCACAAAGATATCCCGTTCCCCGGGCTTTTCGAGTATAACAAAGCCGTAACCGTCCCTGTGGGCCTCGAAATAACCGTTAACGAGGTTCATCTCCTCAGCGGGGCCATAGAGCCCCTTCCTGGTCATCACAAGATCGCCCTCACGCATCATCTGTCGAAGGAGACGCTTCAGCGCCCGTGCTTCAGGATGGCTGAGTTTCATCAAAGATACGATCTCTTTGAAGCCAAGGGGTTTCCCTGTCTTTTCCCGGAAGAAAGTGAGGATTGTTTCTCTGTTCACCATAGTACTATTCTATGCCACACCGCAGGGAATAACAATCTGCCTGCGGTTGTTGGAAAACTTTGTTCGGGAAGGCAGGCTTGCTGCGAAGCCATTTCGTAACTTTGCGGTCTTGCCTTACTGAAAAGCATTGACAGTAGTAGCCACTTGGCTACAATATAACTGTGCTTGAAATCCGCAAGACTGACACCTATGCGCAATGGTTAGACGGCCTGCATGACATAAAAGCACGTGCGCGCGATTGGCACGTGTTGAACGCCTCGCAGCCGGCAATCCGGGAGATGTAAGGCCGGTTGGCGAAGGCGTGTCGGAAATGCGGATTGACTATGGTCCCGGATATCGCGTGTATTACACAAAACGTAGACGAACGTTGATAATTCTACTGACCGGTGGCGATAAGCGAACACAGGAGGCTGACGTTAAGACTGCGCTGCGTTTAGCGCGCAATTTGTAGGAGGGCATTATGAGCAAGGCTAAAGCTAAAACCAAAACAACTCGGTACGATGTTGCAGAACATCTTCGTAACCCGGAAGAAATGGCCGCTTATCTTGAAGCATGTTTTGAGGAAGCCAATGGCGACGCTGCGTTCATCGCGAAGGCCCTGGGCGATATCGCCCGCGCAAAGGGTATGGCCCAAGTCGCACGGGATGCCGGCTTGTCCCGAGAGAGTCTTTATAAAGCACTCTCCGGCGAGCGAAGTCCCGGTTTCGACACCATTCTCAAGGTCATGGATGCACTCGGCTTGAAACTACATGCCGAAGCATCCTATGTGAGGAGGAAAGATGAAGATTCGCTATTTCACGGATACTGATACAGCGTTGATTGAGTTTTCAAATGTTGCTGTTGTTGAAAGAAAGGAAATATCCTAAAACCTCTACGTTGACCTGGATAAAAAAGGCAATGTTGTGAGTATGACCATCGAACATGCGAGAGAGAAAGCGGGTCTTTCTGAAGTTTCGGTTCTTCAGATGGAACAAACAAAGGCCTAACGAATCACTCGTGCCGATGCGCTTCGCTATCGCAGGGCGCGAGGAGAGTCAGGTTTACACACTTGACAAAGATGTCTTGAAGGTAGAAGACAAGTCGAAATATTCCAGCTACTGCCGTATTGACAAAACTGGCGTTGGAGAGGGAAGATTATAGAGAGGGTCCGGATGGAGTTTCATGTCGAGCCCGACCATACGAAGAAGGCCACCATCTGTCTGAGCCACAGGTTCAGTGGCCCTTCCTCAAGAAGATTGAGCGGCAGTTCGGCATCAGAGCATCGACGGTATCGTGGGGCAGCCGCCGTTTTGAATCAGCCCTTTCAGAGGGTATGCGGATCGGAAGGAGAGTGGGCAAAATTGGGAGGGCGCCTAATTTGTAAAATGCGTAGACCTGATCCTCTGCACTCGCCTGATATTGGAGTGAAAAATGGTTAGCAAAGAAGAGAGCGATTTTTTCAAATCGTTAGAGGCCCGTTATTTTAAGCTGCGTTCCAGGGAAGATGTGAAGAAGTTTGATAAATGTCTTCACCATTATTTGGAACAACGGATGAACTGGCACGGAATGCCTCTTGTAGACTTATTAGTGTCCTGTGTCATTAATAAGTGACATAAGTCGTTTTAATTTCTTGAAGATAGAATCAGCGGTAGCGGTCCAAATAAAGGGTGCAGCCTTTTCATTGTAATGGTCCACGAAGGTTTGAATATTACGGATCAGCTCTTTA
>DASRZP010000119.1 GCA_035686305.1 Thermodesulfovibrionales bacterium
CTCAGATCAGGCGATGCACATACGGCAAACAACTTCCATGGTTTTCTTAGTGACACCATTGAGAAGCTTTCCGGCAAGAAGATAGGGTTATTAAGAGCTGACAGTGGATTTTTCAGCAAGGATATCATTGAGCATCTTGAAGACCCTGAGAGATCGATACCCTATATCATCGCGGTCAGATTGCATCGGACATTGCAGGGGATGCTGGCGACACCGGCAGTGGCAGGCACTTGATGACGGCATAGATGTGGCCTCTATAGATTATGAGAGTCCGGGGTGGGGCAAAGCACGAAGGATGGTCATGGTGCGGCAGTTGATCACACGCAGACCAAAGGCAACTGGCAAAATCCTTAAGCTTTTTGCTGATGATGCTGAGTATCAGCACTATCGGTATGGATGTTTTGTCACCAGTCTTGATCTGCCTGCAGAATTGGTATGGAAAATCTACCGGATGCGAGCTGATGCAGAAAACCGTATCAAAGAACTCAAATACGACTTTGGAGCAGACAGCTTCAACATAAAGAACTTTAGCGCCACAGAGGCGACGATGAACTTTGTTATGTTGGCCTATAACATAATGAGTCTGTTCCGACAGGTCGTTTTGGGCAGTAAGGTTCAACCTACTTTAAAGACGCTACGTTATAAGGTTTTTGCTGTCGGCGGATACCTGACGAAAAATGGAAATGCCAGAGTTCTTAAACTATCTCTGGCAATGCGAAGACGTGAATGGTTTACAGGGCTTTGGGATAAATCTAGGGCTTTTGATCTGCCCGCTATATTCCCATCGCATCTCTAATGGACAATTTGGGTACATTGTCGTTTCGGAGATCTCTATCCGCCTTTTTGCGAGGCTGTGTTCTTTTCGCTTTGCCATTTTTTCTCTCGATTGTGTTTTCGCGCCCTCTCTTCATAATACAAAGGCATATCCAAAAATAAGGGGATTTTTTCTATGAGAAGGCTGGGTGTCGTCTTCCTGTTCTTGTTCTTGACCGTGGTAAACACCGGGTGCAGCAGAAATGCCATTACCGTGGATAACGAGATAACGATTCACTTTCGGTCATAGCCGCGTGGCTGTTCTCTCCTTCTTCAAGGCCTTCACTTCTTTCTTCAGGTCATGGATAATTTTGTAAAGCTCGTCCATCTCTGAACGGAGAACAAGCGGCGTTTCGGCAAGATGCAGTTCCGTCAACCGAGAAGAGAGGGTCCGGATACTCGTCGCAGCGTTCAGGAGTTCTCCATGGAGCTTCGAAAACCCTTCTGTCTCAAAAAGACTGTGGTAATTCTTCTCGCTAACATCAAGCCAGAGGCTCAGGAAGTCGTCAAAGCCCTTCATGGTGAGCCCTTGCCTGCTTTGTTCAATACATGCCTCTATCACGCTGTCCATCGCTTTCAGCCCTGTCTCATAGATCACGCCCTGATACTCCGTAACCTTGGCCATATACAGAGAAAGACCGTCGCACAGCGCCAGGAGAAGCTCGGCCCTTTCCCTGTCCCTCTCAACTGCAGAGGGAGGGAACATACTATAAGAAGCTGCATCGAAGCTGCTGAACAGCATGTTCATGGAGTTGATGATGAAGTCGAGGCGGCCTTCAAAGACCGAGGGCAATGCCTTCACGGCCTTCTCCATTGCCTCTGCCCAGGGTGCACGATGGCCGTTCGTCAATCCCCAGGCCTCCAAGAGCTTCGTGGCCTTAGCAGCGACTTCCCTCGCACTCTCAGGGCCCACGCCAAAAAGCTTATCCAAGATCTCCTTGTATTTGCGGGGATCGATGAGTTCCTCGGTAGAATGGGCATCAAGACTCTTTTCCTCAACCGCCATAAAGAAAGGCAGGCATGCCTCAAAGAGCTTCATATAGAGGTGGGAACTTCCGAAGAGCTTTACAACAGTCTCTTTAACGGTATCAGGATTCTTCCCGTCGATAAAAGGACTCAATAACGTAAACCATGCCTTGCTCAAGTCCGGCAGCTCAGCCTCAGGGACTTCTCCTGAAGCAGCCTGCCTTTCGGTCGGATGGAGAAAAGACTGTTGCCATTGCCTTGCAACCACTGCCCAGGCATCCATGCCCTTTGCCCACCAGTCAGAAAGATTGGCCGAACGGTTCGTCAAAGCCAGCCACGCATTGCTCAAATCGGAAAGCCCTCGCCCCATGGCCTCGGATGCCTCCCTCTTGGTCCCCGTAAGATTGAGAACGGCTTGTCGCAACAGATCCTGCCTCACTTTTTCAGCAGTCTCTGCCCAAGCCTCCATGGCCTCTTTCTGGGACCTCAACCAAGAGTCAAAATAGTCTGTCCTTCGCTCCATGAAATGTCTCCTCCATCTGCGGTACTTTGGGAATGACTACGTCAGTTTCCACAATAATATTATACCGCCAATTCTGTCTGTCTCATAGGAGTGCAAATCTTCCTCCTTGATGGAAGGAACCATGAGAGTGTTTTATCCTCCCCTTCGGAATGTGACTAGCATCACGGAATCGAGATACCCTGCGGAAGTACACTTATGTTACGAGGCGCAAAGTTACTCAATGAGAACCAGGCTTTCATCGATACTCGTCCTTTCTTCCCTCCTCCTCTGGTCCCCTGTCGTCAACGGCGAATCAAACGGCATACGAAAGGATCCTGGAGCGGTAAGGGTCCCGATCCTTTTGTACCATCGTTTCGGACTCAGAGTATCAGACGCTATGACCGTAACAACAGACGTGTTTAGATCCCATCTGGAGTACATAAAGGACAGAGGATTTACGGTCATCCCCCTCAGACAGTTGATCAATTACTATCTCGGGAAGGGACCCCCGCCATCCCAAGGGTCTGTTGTGATCGTTGCCGATGATGCGCACAAATCTGTCTATACCGATATGCTGCCGCTCGTGAGGCAGTATAACGTTCCGGTGACTCTCTTCGTTTACCCCTCTGCAATATCGAAGGCCTCCTATGCCATGACATGGGCAGAGCTCAGAGAACTCAAGGAGACCGGTCTCTTCGACTTCCAGGGCCACACCTTCTGGCATCCGAATTTCAAGAAAGAAAAAATGAGACTGTCAGGGGCCGATTACCAAAAGTTTGTGGCGATGCAGTTGAAAAAGTCGAAGGACAGACTTGAGAGAGAACTGAACGTCGAGGTGGATATGCTGGCATGGCCTTTCGGAATTTATGATGATGAGCTCATAAGGCATGCGGAGGGCGCGGGCTACGCAGCTGCCTTCACGATAGAGAGGAGGCATGCTGCCAATCGGGAAAATGTCATGAAGATTCCCCGTTATCTGATGCAAAACTCGGACAGGGGGAAGACCTTTGAGATGATCCTGGGGCGACCCCCGGGTCGGAAGTCTTTCAGTGAAGAGGAGGCAAGGCGATGAGAACAGGCAGGATGTGGTTCTATACTCTTTTCTGTGTACTCTCTTTTTTACCCTCCGTGGCCTCGGCCTCTGGTTTTGGAGCAGGCAGGGTAATGGATTATCTGACGCGAAAGCCTATCGAAGGTGCCATCGTCACCGGAGAAAACGAGATCATCCGCACCGACAGTGACGGCATGTTTATGCTCAAGAATGCCGCCGATAAGATCGGCATCAGGGCTTACGGGTATGCAAGGGGAGAGCAGGCACTCCCCGCGCCTGGAGCCACGGCACCACTCAACATCTACCTCAGGCCTTTTGTTCCGAAGGCCCTCTATCTGACGTACTATGGGATTGGTGACAGGTCGTTGCGTGAATCGGCACTGAACCTCATGAAGGAGACCGAACTCAATGCCCTCGTCATTGATGTGAAAGGGGACCGCGGTGTTATCACGTACAAGAGCTCCATACCCCTCGTCTCTGAGGTCGGCGCACAGAAGCAGGTCATCGTAAAGGATATCAGGGGGCTGCTCCAATCCCTGAAAGAGAGAGGCATCTATGCCATTGCGCGGATCGTGGTTTTCAAAGACAACGTGCTCGGCACAGCACGCCCTGATCTGGCGGTTAGGACTCAGGACGGCAGGGTATGGCGCGACAGGGAAAACCTCATCTGGGTGGACCCATCCAAAAAAGAGGTATGGGATTACAATATTCATATTGCCGTGGAGGCCGCCCAAAACGGCTTCGATGAGATACAGTTCGATTATGTACGGTTCCCCGACCGCAAGGGACTTGCCTTTTCCGTGCCGAATACCGAGAAAAACAGGGTGAAGAATATCTCTGGATTTCTCATGGAGGCGCAGAAAAGGCTGGCGCCCTATAACATCTTCGTCGCTGCGGACATTTTTGGGTACGTGTCCTGGAACCTCGATGACACGCAGATCGGGCAGCGGCTCGATGCGATTTTCCCCTGTGTTGATTACGTCTCCCTCATGCTCTATCCTTCGGGCTTTCAGTTCGGCATACCGGGTTACAGGAACCCTGTTGCGCACCCCTATGAGATCGTTGCACTCTCCCTGAAGAGGGCCAGGGAACGCACGAAAATTCCGGCCGTGCGCTTCAGACCCTGGCTTCAGGCCTTTAAGGATTACGCATTCGACAGGAGGTATTTCTACGGTCCCGAGATACGGAGTCAGATAAGGGCCGCCGAGGAGTTTGGCTCCGCCGGATGGATGCTCTGGAATCCGAGGAATCTTTATAGGGCCGATGGGTTGAAAAAAGAACCCGTTTCAAAGGATAATACAAGGCAAGATGGCCCGAAGGGCTGAGGCAGACGGAAACAGAGAATCTCTCCTCATACCTCTCTTCTGCCTTCTCTGCGGAGTCACCGTTTCTGTCGTAGTTGCTGCAGGGTCAGCGGTCTATTCCCCCCGGAGGTTGCAGACAGGGCAACTCGCGCAGATCGCCGATATCGCCGAAAAGGCGATTCTCGACGGCAAGATACCGGGTGCCGTTATCCTTATCGGACATCAAGGTGATATTGTTTATCGCCGGGCCTTTGGGTGTAGGGCCCTCCTGCCTGAGAAGATCCCGATGACCGAAGACACTATCTTCGATCTTGCCTCTCTCACCAAGACGATCGCGACTACCACTGCAATTTTGCAGTTGGCGGACGGGGGAAAGCTGGACATCGATGCCCCTGTTGTCCGTTACTGGCCTGCCTTCGGGAAGAAGGGCAAGGAGAAGATAACAATACGGCAGCTTCTCACACATTATTCAGGGCTTCGGTCCGACCTCGCTCTGAGGCCGGGATGGTCAGGGTACAAGACCGCTATGGAGAAGATCACTGCGGAAAGGCCCGTTCTTTCACCAGGCTCGGGATTCTTATACAGCGATATCAATTTTGAGGTCCTCGGCGAGCTTGTCCGCAGGGTCTCCGGCCTGCCCCTCGATACCTATTGCTCCGAACATATCTTCAAACCCCTCGGCATGAAGGACACCGGCTTCAGGCCGGCGTCATCGTTGGGCAACCGCATAGCGCCAACGCAGTACCGTCGGGGCAGGCTGCTCCGTGGAGTAGTGCACGATCCCTCGTGTGACAACATGGGTGGTGTGGCCGGGCATGCCGGACTTTTTTCGACTGCTGACGACCTCTCGATTTTTGCACAAATGCTCCTGAACGGAGGGAGTTATGGCGGAAGACAGATCCTCTCCCCAGAGACCGTCGAAAGGATGACATCTCCGCAGTCCCCTTCTGGCAAGAAGAAACTTCGCGGCTTCGGATGGGATCTGGAAGCGCCTTTTTTCTCTAATCGCAGCGAACTACCCCCTCTGGGCGCCTTCGGTCACCTCGGGTATACCGGAACAGCACTCTGGATAGATCCGATTACGAGTACCTGTATCATCGTCCTGACGAACCGCGTCCATCCTGACGGCAAAGGCGACGTAAAGGCATTGCGCTCAGAGATAAAGAAAGTTGTTGCCGACTCGGTCGGACCTCTTCCTCTCGGACAGGTGCCCGATAGAAGGACTTTGCTCGCAGCTCTCTCCGATCATAGCGAAGGTGCGGCGCTGCAGGTCCCGAGAAGCGGAAGAGTGATGACCGGCATCGATATCCTTTCCGCCGGCAATTTTTTGCCTCTGAAAGGCTTGCGCGTGGGACTCATCACCAATCATACGGGACGTGATTCCGGGAAGCGGCGCACCCTTGATCTGCTCAGGAATGCGTCGGGTGTAAAGCTTACCGCGCTCTTCAGCCCAGAACACGGGTTGTCCGGCAAAGATGACGGTAAAGTAGCCTCGACCCTTGAGCCTGCTACCGGGCTGCCGGTATACAGTCTTTACGGCAACGTACGGAAACCAACGGAGAAGATGCTCAGTGGCCTGGATGCCCTCGTCTTTGATATCCAGGATGCCGGCGTCCGCTTCTATACATACATCTCAACAATGGGATATGTTATGGAAGCGGCAGCCAAAAAGGGAATCGCCTTCTATGTACTCGACAGGCCGAATCCCTTGAATGCCTCATCGGTTCAGGGTCCTGTCATGGACAGAGAGCTCAGATCGTTTACCGGCTACTTCCCGCTGCCTGTGCGACATGGGATGACGGTGGGGGAACTTGCAGGGATGTTCAACGTCGAGAACGGGATTGGAGCGGACCTGCATGTTGTCAGAATGGCAGGGTATAACCGCTCTGATTGGTTCGACGAAACAGGACTCCCTTGGGTGAACCCTTCACCGAACCTGCGCAATCTCACTGAAGCAGTTCTGTATCCGGCCGTGGCATTGGTCGAGGGCGCTAACGCGAGCGTTGGACGCGGGACTGATACGCCCTTTGAAGTCCTCGGCGCGCCGTGGATCAACGCTGAACGACTTGCAGCATATCTGAACAACAGAAACATCCATGGCGTGAGTTTTTCTCCTGCTGATTTCGTGCCGAAGAGCACCCCATATAAGAATAAGGTCTGCCATGGGGTGAGAATAACTCTGACTGACAGGATGGGGCTCGATGTCGGGACGATGGGGATCGAGATTGTGGCAGCACTCCATAAGCTTTACCCCGATGACTTTCAGCTCCATAAAACGCTCGGTCTTATCGGATCACGGAGCGTATTGCGAGCCATTAGAGAGGGCAGGGATCCCCGATCAATTGCGCTACAATGGCAGGATTCGCTTGACGAGTTTCGCGGCCTGCGGTCGAAGTACCTCATCTATTAGTCTGTCTCGCCCCGTTTCACTCGACCAGTGCAGCGACCGCTGAAGGCCTTAAAGAGCGCCCATTGACCGAAGGTGTTCAGAGTATTTACGAGAAACCCTTTGATACCAATGACGTAGTCGACGGTATTCGTCAATCTCTTTCAGCGAATTATAATTAGCGTTCTTTGAGATTCCGTCCATTGCGGTGTTCGAAAAGGTTCTTGACCTCATCCAACAGTTCATTGATATCCTTGAACTGCCGGTATACCGAAGCAAACCGCACATAGGCAACCTTGTCCGTCTCTTTGAGGGAGTCCATGACTGCCTCACCGACCCATGCGCTAGGGATCTCTTTTACTCCCATACCGCTCAACTTCTTCTCTATCGAATCAGTGATTTCTTCGAGGACTTCGATGCTAATGGGTCTCTTCTCGCAGGCCTTTTTCAGACCGATCAGTACCTTTCCCCGGTCAAAGGACTCGCGCCTGCCGTCCTTCTTGACCACCAGGGGTACGACATCCTCAACGCGTTCATACGATGTGAACCGCTTGCCGCACTTCAGGCATTCCCTTCTCCTGCGAATAGCTTCACCCTCTTTGCTCGTTCGCGAGTCGATGACCCTGTCATCGAGAGTACCGCAGAATGGGCACTTCATCGGTAAATAGGAAATCTCTGACAGAGCTTCTTCACGCGCCCATTGAGGCGCCCCAGTGCTTCAGAGTTCTTCCTTTTCTCGAGAACCTCCGATATAAGGGCGGCTATTTCGGTCATCTCTGCCTCTCCCATCCCCCTCGTCGTAACACAGGGAGTACCGAGTCGTATGCCGCTTGTGACCGCGGGCGGTCTGGGATCAAAGGGGATGGCGTTCTTGTTTACCGTGATCCCTGATAAATCCATGGCCTCCTCAGCCTCTTTCCCCGTTATGTTCTTATCAGTAAGGTCGATGAGCATGAGATGGTTCTCTGTTCCACCGGAGACAATCGTAAAGCCCTTTTTCCTCAGCTCATCGGCCAGCCTCCCGGCGTTTCTTACAACCTGTCTCTGGTATTCCTTGAATTCCTCGCTTAATGCCTCTTTCAACGCAACGGCCTTTGCAGCGATGACATGCACGAGAGGCCCTCCCTGGATACCCGGGAAAATCATCTTGTCAATGGCTTTCCCATGTTCGGCCTTGCACATAATCATGCCTCCCCGGGGCCCCCTGAGCGTCTTGTGAGTGGTTGTCGTAACAAAGTCTGCATGGGGAATGGGAGACGGGTGGATACCTGCGGCCACAAGGCCTGCAATGTGAGCAATATCAGCCATCAGATATGCCCCAACGTCCCTGGAGATACGGCCGAAGAACTCAAAATCGAGTGTCCTCGAATAGGCACTGGCGCCAACAACGATCATCTTCGGCTTATGCTCTGCAGCAAGCTTTCTCACCTCATCGTAGTCGATATACCCGCTCTCCCTGTTCACCCCATAGGTGACGCTCTTAAACATGACGCCGGAAAAATTGACGGAGGCGCCGTGTGACAGGTGACCGCCATGATTCAGGCTCATCCCGAGGATCGTATCTCCAGGTTTCAGAACGGCGAAATAGACGGCCATATTGGCCTGGGAGCCTGAATGGGCTTGAACATTCACATGGGAAGCGCCGAAGAGTTCCTTCGCGCGACCTATAGCGAGATTCTCAACCGCATCGGCATATTCACACCCGCCGTAATATCGCCTGCCAGGGTAGCCCTCGGCATATTTATTCGTGAATATCGATCCCTGGGCCTCGAGGACTGCATCGCTCACATAGTTTTCAGATGCTATCAGGACGATCTTTTCTCGCTCCCTATTCTTCTCCTGCAGGATCGCATCATAGACTTCCGGATCGACATGCCTCAGGTCTTCACGTTCCATCTCCTATCCCTTTCATCCTTTCCTCTATATGACGTATCTTATCAAGCCGTCTCGTATGCCTCCCACCCTCAAAGGGCGTCGAAAACCACGTACGAACAATCTCCCTGGCAAGGTCTTTCCCGACGATCCTGCCGCCGATCACGAGTATATTGGCATCATTATGTAGCCTGCTCATCCGGGCAGTAAAGAGATCGTTGCAGAGCGCTGCCCGAATATTGGGGAACTTGTTCGCCACGATTGACATGCCGATCCCCGTGCCACAGATAAGAATGCCACGCTCGATCCTGCCCGAACTGACTGCCTCGGAAACCCTTTCTCCAAAGTCAGGATAGTCCACTGACTCATTGGTACCGGTGCCGGAGTCAACACAGTCCACCCCCATGTCTTTGAGAAGGGAAAGGATATCCAGTTTGAGCTCCAAACCGGCGTGGTCGCAACCGATTACTACGTTCATGAGAGCCTCAGTAGACTATCTTATCGAAGTAATTCTCTTGAAGTCAAGGAATGGAAGTCGTTCCCCTCTGCAACATCCAATGTGCCAAAAGGTCATGGGCAAAACGCAACAAAAAGAATGGTCAATTATTGACTCTTTTTCGCAGATTATGATAGTTTCAATAGTACCATGCCCGACAAAACAGCGATAATGAAAGATGCGCAAAAGTACCTTGCAAAGGGGCAGATAGACAAGGCTATCGCTGAATGGGAAAAACTCCTGCACGAAGCCCCCGATTCAAACACCTATAATACCGTCGGCGACCTCTATCTCAGGAAAGGGGATAAGCAGTCAGCCGTCGAGAGTTTTCACAAGGCGGCGAAGATCTTCTGGACAGACGGTTTTTCCCTGAAAGCACTCGCTCTCTATAAGAAGATCATCAATATAGACCCTTCGAACGGCGACTCCTTGACCGCACTGGGACAACTCAGTGAGGAAAAAGGTCTTGTCGCCGATGCCATAAAGTATTATCTCTCTGCAGCAGATATCCTTTCGAAGGACATGAAGAAAGACAGGTTCCTTCACATCTATGACAAAATCCTCTCCCTCGCGCCTTCGAACATACCTCTTAGGGACAAGGTCGCAGGCCTTTTTTTAAAAGAGGGGTTCGTGCCGGAGGCCGTCAGAGAGTATCTCCACATAGCACGTCTTTCCGTGGACAGAGGCGACACTGAACATGCGAGACATTCCTTGACAAAGGTACTCGAAATTCAGCCTGAGAACAGGGACGCCCTCCTGTATCTCAGTTCTCTGTATGAAAAGGTGGGGGACAGCAGCCGTGCTCTTGAATACGCACGAAAAGCTGTCGATGCGGATCACGACGATCTCGAGTCATTGCAGAGATGCGCCGACCTTCAGAGAGGGGCCGGGGAGTACCTCGATGCACTCACCTATCTGACCAGAATCCGGGAGCTTGCGCCCCATGATCATAACACGATAAAGCTAATCGGGGACATTTACCGCTCCCTTGGAGACAGGCAGAAGGCGTGGGAGTTGTATCGCAACGTGGTCGAGGCTTATAGAGATGAAAAGAGAACGGGGGATGCGATAGACCTTTTGAAAGAATTCAGGGATATCGATCCTCTCGGCGCTGGGAAACTCCTTATATCATTCTTCGGACAGACCAATAACAGGGAAGGAGTGTTTAGAGAAACTGTCGTTGTTGCCGGTCTCTTGCAGGACAGAGGCCTTCGGGACGAGGGGCTTGCCTATTACCGGGAGGCACTGAAGATTCGTCCCGACGACATGGAGATCAAGAAGAAGATTGCACAGATCGAGATAGAGATGGGCCTTCAGCCTTCTCTTCTTGAAGAAGAAAAGACGACAGAATACCTTATTGGTGATGCCGACATATTTCTCAAATACGGTCTCTACGATGAGGCACGATCCATCCTTGAGGACCTCGGGACGAAGGAGCCCGAGAATACTGATGTCCATGGACGACTCAAGTCTCTCTATCGCGAGACGCATGACCTGGAGCGGGCGGTGACAGAGTGCCTTATCCTCGCGAAGCTCTTCGAGAAACAAGGTGATGCCGGGAAAAAGGAAGCTGCTCTGAGAGAGGCACTTGCGATAAACCCCGCTGATCCGAGATTGACCGGGCAGGTGTCCCCAGCGATTGATGAATCAGCCTCATCCACTGGCATGTCAGAAGAGTCGCTCCTGGATGAGTATAGCGAGGAGATTGCAGAGGCTGAATTTTATATGCGCCAGGGGCTCTCGCAGGATGCGTTGAGAATCTATCAGAAACTGTCCGACATATTCCCCGATAATGCTGAATTCCAGCAAAAGATTGCGTCTCTTCAGGGGGAGGCGCCTGAACCCCAGGAGACAACGGAAGAGATCCCGGAGAGCCAGGGCGAAGATCTTCAGCTCGAAGAATATCCACACCACGAACCGGACATGGTTGAGGCGTCGGAACCGTCTGAACTGCAGATTGACAGCGATGTCCTTGATATCTTTGAAGAGTTCAAGAAGGGGATCGAGAAGGAGCTTGAGGCAGAGGACTACGAGACCCATTACAACCTCGGTATTGCCTATAAGGAGATGGGGCTTGTTGATGATGCCATCAAGGAGTTCCAGGTGTGCCGGAGAGATCCCAAGTACTATGTGAGTTCACTCAGCATGCTCGGTATCTGTTATATGGACAAGGGTCTCTTCCCGCTCGCCATTGATGCCTTCAAGAATGCCTTGCCTGCCATCGATGCTCATGATGAGTCATACTGGGGTGCCAAGTATGACCTTGCATCCGCGTACGAAAAGAACGGGAACATGAAAGAGGCCTTCGATATCTTCAGCGAGATTTATGGATGGGACTCGAGGTTCAGAGAAGTCAGTGAAAAGCTCGATAAGCTCAGGATGATACCGGGGATGACGGAATCGGCGCCGACCAAAGGAAAGAAAGACAGAATCTCCTATCTCTAGCAGGTACGAATGGTATATCTCTCATTTTATAACCTCAGAGAACATCCCTTTTCGAATGTGGTGGACAACAGGTTCTATTATAACAGTCCGCAACATGCTCAGGCCCTCGTCAAACTCAGATACGCCATTGATACGAAGAAAGGGCTGGCTGTTGTTATCGGAGACATCGGCGCCGGCAAGACCACTCTTGCAAGAAGGCTCCTCGAGGAGATGGATGAGACACGGTATGAAGCGATGCTTCTCGTCATCATCCATGCATCGGTGAGTTCGGAATGGCTTCTGAAGAAATTCGCAATGCAGCTTGGAATCAGTTCGCCCCACGCGGACAAGGTCGAACTCCTGAGCATCCTTTACCGGAGACTCCTCGAGATTAACGAAGACGGCAAGACTGCTGTTTTGCTCATGGACGAAGTGCAGATGCTCAAATCGAGGGAGATCATGGAGGAGTTCAGGGGGCTCTTGAACATGGAGATGCCCGACGGCAAGATGATCAACCTTGTCTTCTTCGGGCTTTCCGATCTTGAAGATGTCCTCTCCCTCGATGAACCGCTGAAACAGAGGGTGGCGATGAAGATCACCCTCACACCCTTTTCCGAAGACGACACAAAGCATTATATTAAGCACCGATTGCGGATAGCGGGAAGCGAAGACTCCATCTTTCTTGACGAGGCCTTCTCGTCAATTTACCGGTACACAAACGGCAAGCCACGGCTCATTAATACGGTCTGCGACAATGCCCTTCTCGAGGGATCCCTCCTCAAGGCTAAGAATATCGACGAAAAGATCATCAGGGGAGTTGCCATCGACCTCGGCCTCACTCAGGAGTGACGGCAAGCGTCTTGATACGGAGATGTACGGAATAGCGGGAAAGCTCTATCCGTATCCGAGAAGGAAACCAGATGTCTCCAATAAGATCCGGCTCCTCGTAGAGCACATTCAGCTCCCTTCCGTCTTCGAGATCTATCACCTGTCTCTCTGGCAGGAGCGTCCTCTTGTTCAAGAAGAGTCTTCGCCAGGAATTCGAGACACGATAAAGGTTCTCATCCTCACGGACGTCGTAGTCTTTTATGGACCACCAGAAGAAGCTATTTCTGATACCGTCAACGAGCATGGCGATCCTGTTCCTGTCAATAGGCGGATTGCTTCTCGTTACCGTGTCATTGGCCGTTATTTCAGCCACGAGAAACCCCAGGGAGTAAACCTGGAGGTCAAGGGCGTCAGAAGTCAGCCGGAGAACCGCATCACCCTTCACTGTCCCCCCGTCCTTTTCAAATTCAATCGCAAAGGTCGAGCGAATCGATCTGATGTTCCCTCTCTTGGCCAACTCCTCCCCGGGGTCCACCCCCTCATACGTGGGGACCTCGATCCTTTTTGTCGAACAGGAACCGATCAAGGTGACCACAAGCATCCACGCGAAGAGGTCGAGGAGAGAACGGCCATGGGCAAGATGCTGCCTGACCCCTGTCCTCTTATCCATCGACGACAGCCCGGGAAAAGACCACATCGAGAAATTCATGAATATCCCTCACCCCGATAATCTCAAATCCGGCGTTCTCTTTTATCTTATCAGCATTTGTCCTCGGGAGGATGGCGCGCCGAAACCCTATCTTCGCCGCTTCCTTGATTCTTGCATCCACCTGGCTTACCGCCCGTATCTCCCCTGAAAGCCCGATCTCTCCAAAGACAACCGTTCCCGGGTGAACGGGTATCTCCCTCAGTGAGGAGGCTATGGACGAAATAATGCCGAGATCGACTGCGGGCTCTAAAATCTTTATCCCTCCCACTACATTCACAAAGATGTCCATGCCGCCGAGATGGAGACCCGCAATCTTCTCCATGACAGCAACGAGAAGATTCACCCTGTTAAAATCAACGCCGATACATGTCCTTCTCGGCATACCAAAGGTCGTCGTCGAGACGAGTGCCTGAAGCTCGATGAGAAGAGGCCTTGTCCCTTCGATACTCGAAACAACGGTACAGCCTGAGGCACCATGGGGTTTCTCGGAAAGGAAGATCTCCGATGGGTTCTCTATGTCGACGAGACCGCCGTCGGTCATGCCAAAGACACCGATCTCATTGGTAGGTCCGAACCGGTTCTTAACGGTACGCAATACCCTGAAGGAATGGCCCCTGTCCCCTTCGAAGTAGAGCACCGTATCGACAATATGCTCCAGGACACGCGGACCTGCAATGGCGCCTTCCTTGGTGACGTGGCCGATGATGAAGAGCGATATACCCGTGCGCTTGGCAAGGGATACGAGCTTCGCTGCACACTCTCTCACCTGACCTACAGACCCAGGCGCTGAAGTGAGCCCTTCCGTGTACATCGTCTGTATGGAGTCGATGACAACCATGCCCGGGGATGCGCTGGCCGCAGCATCAATGATTCCTTCAAGGTTCGTCTCAGCAAGAAGGATGATCTTGTCGGAATCGATCGATAACCTCTCAGCCCTGAGCTTGATCTGTTGAAGAGACTCTTCACCGGACACATAGAGGACATTGCCCGATCTTTCCGACAGCTGCGATGCGGCCTGAAGAAGGAGCGTTGACTTGCCGATCCCCGGATCTCCGCCGACAAGGGTCACAGAGCCCTCCACAATGCCCCCGCCGAGGACCCTGTCAAGTTCTGTTATCCCTGTGGAGGTCCTTTTCCCCGTTGAGCCTGAGACGGAGCTGAGAGACTGGAGTTGCGGTTCGCTTCGGGTCAAGCGGACTGAATGACGACCACCTCCAGCAGATCTTTCTTCTGCCATAGAATTCCACGAGTCGCAGTCAGGACACTTCCCGAGCCACTTCGGACTAGTGTAACCACAGGTCTGACACTGGAAAAACGTTTTTATCTTGGACATAGCTTCAAAGAGGCGACTATAGTGGTAAACGAGTCTTGTCTTATGCTTTTACAAGTAGAGGATTCCCATCCCCTTGCCGGGATGGTAAGCCTTTCGTATCGCCTCCGTCACAAATTCCTTTGCCCTCCTCACAGACTCAAGGGGAGCATGGCCTTCTGCAAGAGTCGCCGCAATCGCGGCCGAGAACGCGCAACCGGTGCCGTGATATTCACCCTTGATCTTCACGGATTCTATCTTATGGAAATCCGTGCCGTCATAGTAGAGGTCGAGCGTGACCTCCTCAAGATGGCCCCCCGTTATAAGCACGACCTCCGGTCCGAATTCCTTGAGCCTAAGGGCGGCCCCCTCCATGTCCTTTTCGTCTTCGATGTTCATGCCGGCGAGGACTGACGCCTCATAGATATTTGGGGTAATCACCCTTGCCAATGGGAAAAGCATCTCCCGAATTGTATCAAGAGTTCCGTCTTCGGCAAGACTCGTCCCTGAGGAAGAGACGGTGACGGGGTCCACAACGAGATTCTTGAGGGAATATTCCCGAATCTTTTGTGCGGTTTCCTCAACAGCCCACGGAGAATAGAGCATTCCTGTCTTCAATGCATCGGGCTTTATGTCATCCAAGAGGAGATCGATCTGCCTCACGAAGAAGGGCCTCTCAGTGGAGAGGACAACTCCAACACCCCTCGTGTCCTGGGCAGTGAGCGCAGCCGGCACTGACAACCCATGGACTCCGAAGGCCCTGAAGACCTTCAGGTCCGCCTGAAGTCCAGCACCGCCTGTAGGATCAGAGCCCGCTATGGTGAGGACAGATTTCATAATAGCCTATTATAGCTTGCTCATGATCAGGCAAACAACACCTGACTCGTGTGATCGGAATTACTTTCCGAATGCACTCAATCTCTCTCTTTCCCCTTCAGGGTTATGGAGAGCCATTCCCTTAACCTCTTTGTACTTCCTCAGCATCTTCTTGTCAAAATTCTTCGACTGAGTGTCAAGATGGTTCAAGCTCTTTTCGATTTCCCTGAACAGTTTCAGACTTGTCCCGTACTTTTCTCTGTCAAGCTTAATCGAAAAATCACCGGGGACCTTCCACCGGTCCTTGAGATAAATCCATGATGCAAAGTCTTCCAACCGAAAACCTTCCAGTACGGTTATGGGCGTTGTATTTCTCATGTCTTCGACCCTCAGGCTGTGAGCATCGGCAACGATCCTGTGAGTACCCCGAAAGGGCTCAGCACCCTGGCTATCTTCAAATTCCCACGTTGATACGGAGACCTGAGACTCTGTCCTGTGGCAACTCTCACAGCTCCTCGATCTTCCAAAAGGATGAGAGGCCTGCTCAATCTCAAGCCAAAGGAGGTGTTTATTATTTGCCGGCAGATTATCAACCGTTCCCATGACAGCATAAGCATCCCTTGTCTCTCCCTTTGGCCACCGGAAAAGGACCCTCCCTGAAGGCTCACTGTCTTCCTTTATGTTGCCGACGCTATGGGGCCATACTTTCACCGGCATCCATGTCCCCTTCTGGTCCTTCATGAGAACCGGGGGTCTCTGTATCCCGTAATAGAGAGAATATTTCTTGAAGGGGTTCGGCTTTTCTCCCACATATCCGGGGCCCCAAATCGTTATCTGATACCCTCCGAGTTCATTGACGTGGCAGGCTGCACAGTCAAGGTCCTTGTGAATACTCTTTTTATGGGCTTCTTCTATCTCCAGATGGCAGTCCTGACACGTAGCCTTTCTCTGCATATCCCCCATACCCTTCTCACCTGTCGGATGGCAGTCGACACAATGGATATTCTTCTTATAGTGGACGTCAGGCTGCATCCCCGTCGGGATCGAGTAATCGCCCCCGATATAGGTCTCGCCTCTCCTGCTGTGCATCGCGCCTGGATGGCAGATACTCGTGCCCCTGCCGTTGCCTGAACAGCTCTCTGAAGGAGGCTTTTTGGTAAAGGC
The DNA here is from genome assembly GCA_035686305.1 of Thermodesulfovibrionales bacterium. NCBI lineage: Bacteria > Pseudomonadati > Nitrospirota > Thermodesulfovibrionia > Thermodesulfovibrionales > Thermodesulfovibrionales bacterium. The sequence continues at coordinate 16,641 of DASRZP010000119.1, forward strand.
ATGGACACCCTTCTCTTTGTTCGGAGCGTAATGACAGTCAAGGCAGCCGGCGTGGCAGACGTTACAGAATTTCTGTTTCGCGATCGCCTGTTCCTTCGAAAACCCTGTATTGAGGTCCCTTGCAATCTCTTCAGTATTCCTGAAATCAAACCCCGCATCCTTGAGATAAGGGAGAGGGGGGATATCTGAGAAGGAAGGTCCGCAGTTGTGAGGCCCGTATGGCTTCAACCATGTCTTCATCGTCCGCTGCCTGAAATTCGTTGCCATGATAGTAGTCCTGAATTGCTTCAGTTCCTGCGGATGGCAATTGGCCTTTCCGCATGTCTTCGCTGCTATCTCAGGATCAAAATTCAGGGTCTTAGGGTCCCTGTCGTGCCAGAGGATGTTTCTCACGATGGAGTTCTGCGGTAACAGTTCCCGTATCCTGTCCTGGCCGTGGGGGAGCAGTGCTTCAGGAGCGACCCTCTTCCTTTCGAGGATTTCGCCTGATTCACTGAGGAACAGGGGCCTCAACATACCCTCATGTGCCTGTTTCGTATCCATCGCCCTTCCGTCTCCCAGGTGACATTCACGGCACTTCACATTGGGATGGTTGCTCTCCCGTTCGACCATTTCCTGCGTAATGTAGAATTGAGGATAACCGAGGGACTGGAGTTTCTCCTTATTCCCATGACACGCAACACATCCGGCACTTGAGTCTTTGTAAGAACGATAACCGAGGAAGGAGATAACGAGGACAAACTGCAAGACGAAAAAAAAGAGTGTCCTTCTGTTCATGAAACTGCTAACAGTGCCGAGAGAGAATAGAGACATGGGGGCTCACCTTCTGCTATCTGCCGACAGCGGATGACGGCGGTTCCTCCTTGGGAAGCCTGATTCGCAGGACCTCGCCCTTTCCCCCCAAAGGTCCAAGGTCTTTATTATTCAATGACGCCCTTATCCCTCCCGCATTCCCGACTTTCATGGTAAACCCCTTTTGAGACGTCCATTCCCTGGAATCGCCCGGTTTCAGAAGGGCCTCTTCAGATTTCCCATCATCTACTTCTACACGCAACCAAGTGGTTTCAGTAGCGGTCACAGAAAGCACATAGGGCGGCTCAGGCTGAAAAGAGCGCTCTCCTTCCGCGGGTGAAGGAACGGTTTTTTCGGGCATCTTGACTTCCTCAGGAACTGAAGGGACATTGGGAACCTCAGGAATTCTGACTTCTCTCTGAGGAGTTTCCGGTTTTCGGAAAAAAAGCGCGATAATGAGACCGACCATTACGAGCGCAGAGACAATGAGCAGGGGCCTCAAAAGGGTAGCCTTTTTTTCAGGCATTGATGGTTCCGGTTGAATCAAAACATCCTGTCTGAACTGTTTTGCATACATCTCGACAATAGGCTCGGGATCAAGGCCGAGTGACTTTGCGTACGCCCTGATATACCCCCTCGTATAGACAGCTTCGGGCAGCCTGTTGAAGGCATTCTCCTCCAGGGCCTTCAGATATTCAAACCGTATCCTTAGGGTATCGGAAATTTCCCTGAGGTCAATCCCTGAAGCCTCTCGCTTCTTCTTGAGGATCTCCCCTATCACGTTTCAGAGCTCATGGAGTTTATATAGAAATATAGCATAACAAGACAAAAAGAGGTATGTTTTCATAGGATGCGCTCATAATGCTATCATACACGGGCAATGAATCGAGCAGTCGTGACGGGCATAGGCGCAGTGACCCCCCTTGGAAACTCCTTTATTCAGTCATGGGAGGCAGCAAAGGCCGGAGCCTCAGGCATCGGGGGGATAACAAAACTTGATGCCTCAAATCTGTCATGGAAGATTGCAGGGGAGCTGAAGGGATTCGATGCGACGAGCTATCTGTCTCCAAGGGAGACTAACAGGCTTGATCCTTTTGTCCACTATGCAGTTGCGGCTTCTCTCATGGCCATGAAAGATGCAGGACTTGCCTTTCCTGAATCTTCCCCCATAACGTACAACCGGTTTCCGAAGGCAGCGGGAGTGATCGTCGGATCCAGCAGGGGCGGGATCACCACCCTTGAACGTGAATGGGTCAGGATGCTCAGGGGTTCGTCCCGCATCTCCCCGTACACCATGCCTTCTTCAACGGTGAGCATGGCTGCATCCTCAGTGGCCCAGAAACTCGGGATGAGAGGCTACTGCCTTGGGATATCAAACGCCTGCGCTTCAGGGACGAATGCTGTCGGAGAGGCATACTCACTCATTAAAAACGCATCTCTCGATGTCGTGGTGGCGGGTGGAGCCGAGGCGCCACTTTGCAGGACATGTCTTGAAGGATACGGAGTGGCAGGCGCCCTGTCAGGCCGACAATGCCCTCAAGAATCCTCAGAGGGTATGTCAAGACCCTTTGATTTGAACAGGGACGGCTTCGTTCTTTCAGAGGGAGCGTGCGTGCTGGTCCTTGAAAATTACGAGTCCGCCATGAAAAGGGGCGCGAACATATACGGAGAGATCATTGGGTATGGCAATACAACAGACGCTTTCCACATTACCAAACCTGATCCAAAAGGAGAAGCCGCGGCAATCCTGGCAGCGCTCAGAGACGCAGCTATCTCCCCTGACGCTGTTGACCACATCAATACCCATGGGACTGCTACGCAGATCGGCGATATCGCTGAAGCCCGGGCGCTGACGATGGTCTTCAGGGAGAGGACTTCTTCCGTCCCCGCAACTGCCGTAAAATCGATGACCGGCCATATGCTCGCAGCATCAGGGGCATTCGAAACAGCGATTACCCTTATGGCCATGAAAGAGGGTTTGATTCCCCCGAGTATTAACCTCGACGAACAAGACCCTGCCTGCAACATTTCGGTTGTGACAGAACCGATGCGGGCTGATATCACGGTTGCGATCACGAATTCCTTCGGGTTCGGAGGGGTTAACGCAGTCCTGGCTCTCAGAAGGATATGATACGAAGAACTCGGATCAATCTTACCTAGTGTCCTGTGTCATTAATAATTGACATAAGTCGTTTTAATTTCTTGAAGATAGAATCAGCGGTAGCGGTCCAAATAAAGGGTGCAGCCTTTTCATTGTAATGGTCCACGAAGGTTTGAATATTACGGATCAGCTCTT
>DASRZP010000120.1 GCA_035686305.1 Thermodesulfovibrionales bacterium
TTCGGATAGTTTCTCCATAGAGTTATGGGCAAAATTGAAGAATGGCAATACCTGCGCCGGCTATCAGGTTTTTATTGGTCGATATCACGATTCAAGCAGCATGTATTGGTTTATTGGATGTTCTGAAACTGGGGCCGTGCCTTTTTTTGAATACCAGTCGCCGGACGGTACTGTGGGTGGTGGCGCAACGAGTACAACTGCGATCAATGATGGTTTATGGCATCACATTGTTGTTACGAGAGATGCAATCTCTGGCGATGTAAACCTCTATGTTGACGACCAAGCTCCGGTCACAGATTCTGCCAACACATTGAATATGAGCTTTGCAGAGACAACCGATCTCAACATAGGGTGGTTCGCTAAAGCTCCTTTATTTCACTTCGATGGCGCAATAGATGAGGTAGCCCTTTATAACAAGGCTCTGACTGCCGGCGAGGTTGCGAATCTTTATAATTCCGGCACTGCAAGGGTTTACTGCAGCCCGGCCAAGATAGGTGTATTGCCTGACTCACCGATTGATTTCGGCAGTATTAATGTTGGATCATCGTCGGCAGCGCAGACCATTACTATCGGAAACATAGGTAACATGAATCTTTTTCTCGGGACGATCAGCACGGACAATCCTGAATTCAGCATGAACAATGACACCTGTTCAGGGCAGAGCATAGCTCCTGCGGGGACTTGTACCCTGCAGGCTACCTTTACTCCTTCGACCTTTGGAGAAAGGAGTGCGACAATCAATATTCCGTCAAACGATCCTGATACGCCGACATTTTCGATAACCCTCAAGGGCATAGGCGAGGCATCCAAGATAGGTGTATTGCCTGTTTCGCCGGTGGATTTCGGCAGTGTCAACGTTGGGTCATCCTCAGCGGTACACACCTTTATTGTCGGCAACACAGGCAATATCGGTCTTGTCATAGGGACGATCAAAACGACCACTGTTGACTTTGTGATATCAAACGATACCTGCTCAAGTCAGACGATAGCGCCTACGGGTGCTTGTACGCTGGACGTGACCTTCACTCCTCAAACGTATGGGCCAAGCACGGCAACAGTGAGCATCCCATCGAACGATCCCGATACGCCGCTCTTCTCCATGTCCCTCACCGGCCTTGGGCAGGCGTCCAATATAGGGGTCATCCCGACAACGCCGGTGGATTTCGGCATCGTCAACGTGGGTTCGTCCTCAGCCCCGACGACCTTTACAGTCAGCAACTCGGGGGATATTGCCCTTGTCATAAAGACAATCAGTTCGAGCAACCCTGAGTTCGGCATATCGAAGGACACCTGCTCCGGACAGTCAATAGCGCCTGCCGGCAATTGTACCCTGGATGTAGTTTTTGCTCCTTCCGGCAACGGGACGAGGACGAGCACCTTGGGCATTCCCTCAAATGATCCTGACAGCGGTTATGTTACGGTTGCTCTCTATGGCACTGGAGTGCAGTATCAGTTATCAGTGGCAGGGGCTGTGGCCAACGGAGCGGGAAGCGTGACCGATGCAACGAGCATTAACTGCTCGATAGCAGCCGACGGCACGACGACAGGCACTTGTTCCGAGATGATTAATCCCGGGACACCTGTCATCCTGACGGCGACTCCCCAGACAGGAGCAAAAGTGGTATGGACGGGGTGTGACAGCAGCTCAGGCAACACCTGCAACATTACCGTAAATGCGACGTCGACAGTAACGGTCTGGTTCAACCTGAACCAGTACACCCTTACCGTGAATCAGACGGGCAATGGAAGCGGCACCGTCGGCGGCGGCGGCTCGTTCGATTACGGGACCATTCACCAGGTGACTGCCGGTGCCGACACGGGCTCGATTTTTACCGGCTGGTCAGGCGACTGCTCGGGCTCTACGAGTCCCTTCCCGGTAACCATGCTCGACAGGGACATGACTTGCACCGCGACTTTTGCTCAATCTGTGGCAAGAATCATGTCTCCTGTCACGTATTTCTTTAAGATTCAGGATGCTTATAAAGCTGTTGTGAGTGAGGATGTAATTCAGGCTGTAGCAGGGGACGTTGACGAGACCCTCAACTTTGACCGTGCCGGCGTATCGGTGATACTGAAAGGCGGTTATGACCTAGCCTATAGCGGTTATAGCGGCGTTACATCGGTCAATGGTCTGACGGTCTTTCTAGGGACCGTCACTGTCTCAAATCTGGTAATACTGTAAACAATCCGCGGTTGGAACAATCACAAAGGGCTATTCTCTTGCCGAGAAGCGGATGTCGGCTCCGGGAGAGAAGATGGATGAATAATCCGGCCTAGATCATTTTCTTCAGCGTGGCAATAAAGAGGAGTATCGAGATAAGTGCAATGATCACGACTGCTACTATTATTATGGTGGGTAAATATTTCAGGTACCTATGATACGACGGTTTATACGTCCCGGCGATGCCGTCTATGCTCCCTTCTCTGACGATGTCATCGAAAGATGATCGTTCCTTCCTTTTCACTATTTCTTCATAAGCCTCGTTGATCCGCTTCGCTTTCTCCTCATGGTCCTTCCGATCTGCACGTCTGTCTTGAGTCCTATCAGGATGGTAAAGCACCATAAGACGTTTCCATCGCCTGTTCGCCTCGGTCATGGATACGCGCTCCCTGAAGCCGAGAGAGAGGTAGGGATCATTCTCCCTATTAAAAAGCAGGAGTCCGATTATCGCTTCTACGTCTCCCTGAATTCCGACGGCAGGCATCTTGAGCAGGGATTCAAGCTCTCTTGCCGTACCGGGGTCTTCGAGTATACCGAGCAGGGTCTCATAGTTTCGTGATGCTCTTTCGTAAAGCTCTCTTGCGGCGCAGTTTTCACGAAATAGGGAGATCAGCCTGGACGTTGCGAGCAACCGTAGCGCTCTTTCGTCGGAGCTATGGCTCTCTTGCACTCTGTCCATATCAGCAGGTGTGCTCCACCGTCTTCATTCTCTTAAGGCGACGGGGCTGAAGGGAGAAGATACCCGTGGACATGGAACTTCTTTCCTCTGCGGCGCCGTTTCGTATGGCGGTAAACCAGACCTACTCTTTGAAATAGGAGGAGAAATAGCGGGAGTAATAACCATACTTGAGGTCATTTTTTTTCACGCCATTAAGCACCACCCCCAGCAGTTTACTGTTGACACTCTTGAAAATCTTTCTCGTTTCAACGAGCGCATCCCGTGGCGTCTCACCCGCCTTCACTACCAGGATTGTACCGTCAACAATGCTGCTGAGGAAAACGCTGTCGGGCATTCCCATCACCGGAGGCGCATCAATGATAACAAAGTTGTAAAGCGAATATAATGCATCGACGATATTTTTCATCCTGGGTGAAAAAAGCAGCTCCGTCGGGTTAGGCGGAACGGGCCCTGAAGACATGAAACTGAGGCCTTTTACCGGAGTCTCTTTAATGAGTTTGCCATTGCCACAGTCGAACTCAACGTTACCGGTGAGGCAGCTTGAAAGTCCTATCTTGTTGTCCAAGGCAAAGGACTTATGAAGTCTTGGCCTTCTCAGATCGGCATCAATGATAATCCCCTTTCCGAGGGACTCTGCAAGAGCGGCGGCAATATTAGCAGAGACAGTTGTTTTCCCCTCTTTTTCCCCCGGACTCGTGACCAGAATTGTTCTTGGCGGTTTCAAAGGAGATGACAAGAGGACGAAGGTTCCGATAGACCGGAACGCCTCTGCCACACTGCTTCGAGAGTCAACGTACGTTATCTCGCTTTTTCTCAGTTCACCGAGTTCTTTCTGAAGCGGGATCATGCCGAGAGAAGGGATACGCATGCTCTTTTCGATCTCCTGGGGATCTTTTATCGTATTGTCGAAATAATCTACCAGAAAGGCCAGACCGATTCCACCCATAAGACCGAAAATAATTGACAAGAGAAGGTTCCGCGATTTGTCAGGTTTCGACGGCGCACGCGGAAATACAGCCCTGTCAACTACCTGTATATTCCCTGCCTTGACCATGGCACTGACACCAACCTCGTTTAATCTCTGGACCAGGCTATTGTATAACTCTTTGTTAATCGTAACATCCCTCTTGAGAATCTGGTATTCCGTCGTCTTTCCCTGAAACTCGAGGACCTGCGTCTTGAGCGTATCAAAAGTCTTCTTGAGGCCCGACTCTCTCCTCAACAGGGCATTATAGTCTGATTCGAGAGACCGTATGGTACGGGCTTTCTCCTGCTCGATCTTTTCCTGGATTGAATCAAGCTGGGTTTTTAAACTCTTCATCTTTGGATAGTCAGGAGTATACGTCCTTGAAAGTGTCTGATATTCAGTCTCAAGGGATGCCTGCTGATTTCGAAGTCCCTGGACGAGTGCGTTGCCCAAAAGTGCGGGGTTGTCAGCGCCCGACGATTCCTTCAATTCCCGCAACAATGCCTCCTTTTGCATCCTATCGGTGGTTAGGGTACCCAAGGCTGTCGAAACGTCATTCAATTTTTGATTGCTGACGTTCCACTTTTCATTATCGAGAAATATTATTCCATTCTTGGCAGCATATTCATTTAATTTCTTCTCGGCATCTTCGACTTTGTCCTTTGTGAGTGCGATCTGCTTTTCGAGGAAGTCCTTTGCCTCCCTGCTCGCATCAATTCTGCTTTCGAGGTCATAATCTATGTAAGCGTCGGCTACCGCATTGGCAACGTCCATCGAGAGCTCGGGATTATGAGAAAGGAAACTCACTTTAACAAGCTGCGTCATCTTAACTGGAACAACAGTGAGCCGGCTCAGGATGGATCCGCTCAGATAGAGCGGCACCTCTTCCTGGGTTGCCTGATGCTGTACTACCTGGCCCTGGGCAGCGGGCGCACCTTTTGGGCGGTCCTGATCAGGCGAAGAGAATATGTTCGATACAGCTGATACGGCGCGCTCTATAGGGCTGAAGAGCGCATTCCTGATCCTGTCCAGCTTACTTTGTACAGGGAGAAAATCACTGTTCTTGTCGAGGTTGAGCTTCTTGACTACCCTCTCTGCAAGGCTCCTGCTCTTCAGTATCTCGTACTGCGTGTCAATCGTGTCGCCCATTGAACCTGCGACAACACCGCCAAAGGGAAGGATACCAGATCCTCCTCCCTTATCTATCTTCATGACAACGGTCGCTTGATAGAGGGGTGTCATCATTGATGTCAAAATTATCGTTGTAATTACGACGGAAATAAAAAAAATCAGGACGATCCACTTCCGTTTTACAATGACATTGAGGTAATCCCTCAGATGGGCTTCTTCCTGATGCGATTCGGGATCGGGATATCTGATATAGGGAGACGGAAGCGAGTCCTTCTGATCGTAGGGCTGAAGACCATATTGTTGTTTCATATCATCTCTATCGTTGCCGTTCATATGTTTTCTCACGGAACGAGGTTTCCTTTGCCCATACTGAACATGCCGAAGTTAAGGGCGCCGGAAATCCCGCTTATTAAGGTCTTGAAACCGTTTCTGCCGACGATGATAATGTCCTTCTCTTTAACCTCGACATCAGGGGCCTTGCCTTCGAGTATATCGTCGTAGTCAACGGTCTGCACACCAAACCCTGACTTTTCACTTTTTCGGTAGATTTTTATATCGGAATGGAGAGCTTCAAAGCTCAACCCGTTGGCCATACTTATTGCCTGGATAAGTGTCGTCTTCCCTCTCAGCGGGATTGAACCAGGGCCGCGGACAGCGCCCTCAACAAAGAAGACCTCGCTCTTCGGGACCTGGACTATGTCCCCAGAAAAGACAGGGATATTCAGTTCAGCCTTCCCTTGCGTCAGCAGTTCGTTCAAATCTATGACGATCTTAGTGAAGCCTTCCTTGTTATTAGGATCCAGCTCTGACACCCTCTGGATAATGCAGAGAGTCCCCGCATCCGGCGTAAGGCCACCCGAAAGCGAAATCACGTCAAGCAGATACTTCTGACCCGTCACATAGAGCACCTGGGGCTTCTGAACAGACCCAATGACCGAAATCTGCTGGCTCCTGTATTCTCTTACGAAGACGCTGACCACGGGCTCCCGTAAATATTGTTTTAAGCGCGTCGCGATAATAGACTCAAGCTCGGCGACTGTATGGCCTCCAGCCTCAACCGTGTCAATGAGGGACATCTTTATAAATCCACTGCCACTCACCCGTGCTGTCGTCTTTAGCTCGGGGGTGCCGAAGACATCGATTTCGAGGAGGTCTTCAGGACCGATCTTGTAGTCAGTTATGGCAGACACCTTTCTGAATTCTGCTTTCCTCTGGACAAGCTCATTATTCAACTTGTCGCCTTCCCCTTTATCGGCATGACGCAACAATATCTCCTGAGACCGGACCTCGTTGCTCGCACATGAAGTTAACAGAAGGAGAACAAAGACCAAGAAGGCGAAAAGACTTTCAAATAACTCATTCCCGAAAACTAATTTTATCAATCGTTTCATAGCATTCATTTCCTTTGTGCCATACCCATGGCTCTCGGATATTTGCACGCATCTGTATACGTACAGTAAGTGCAAGCCTCGTGCCATAGATTTTTGTGCATGCTATTCAACCATGCTTCAAGCCGCCCTACAGCAAAAAAACATTAGAATACGGTTAGTTATCAGCGCAGGCAGAGACTGGAGAGCTCTTTCTTCCTGGAGAGGATTCCGGATTCAGACTGAGGGAGCATAAAATACAAAGTCATTGTTTCTATCGGATACATTTCTTCGGAAAAAAATCACAGACGCTGTTTCTATGAGATACAGGTAATTGGACTCCTACGGAATCGAAAGGATTCTTGAAGATGCCGACCTATCCTGGATGGTCCAAAAGGACCTTCTCGAGGGCTTCCACGACCCTCGGGTCATAGAGTGAACCGGCGTTCTTCCTGATCTCCTCCAATGCCTCTGCCTCGGTAGAAGCCTTCCTGTAAGGTCTCTCGGCTATCATCGCGTAGTAGGTGTCTCCGACAGAAAGGACCCGGGAAATAAGGGGAATTTCCTCACCTCTCAGCCCATCGGGATATCCTGTCCCGTCATACCTCTCATGATGATGCAGTATGGCTTTTTTCACGTCCTCGGAAAATTCGAAATTGTTGATAAGATCAATAGCGGTATAGGGATGTATCTTTATGCTGTGGACATCTGCTGAAGAGAGCCTCTCCTTCTTCATGATGCTGTCATCAAAGGGAACTAGACCGAAGTCATAGATCATCGAAACATAGAGGGCCACCCTCTTGTCCTCCTCCTTTGCCCCTAAGTGGTCCATAATCTTTCCTATGAGGTCGGCGAATTGATGACCTTTTACGCGAAGACTCTTCCCCATGCCGAAGAGATTCTCAATGGAAGACCCGAACTCTCTCACCTCATCTTCACCATATTCACCTGATAAGAGTTTCTCAATAAAATATGATATCCTTTCGCCCAAAACCGACGCTATGTGAAGGTCCTGTTCGGAGAAGGGTTCAGCCGTTTTCTTGTTGTTCAGATTGATAACCCCGATCACCTTGTCGCCGATCTTCAAGGGCAGGGAAAGGAGGGAGCGGGTGTTATACTGCGGTATATTCCTTATCCTGAAGCGGGGATCGCGCTCTATGTCCTTTATGAGGAGGGGCTTTCCTTCGAGGGCAACCCAACCGGCGATTCTGTCTCCGAGGGGTATCCTCGCGCGCCTGATGATTTCTTCGTCCAGGCCCCTCGCGCTCTTGATCGCAAGCTCTCCCGTAAGCTCGTCGGCAAGCATGATGGAACAGACGTTCAGATCAAGGAGTTCGGAGATAAATTCGGTGAACACATCCGTCGTCGCTCCGATAAGCGTCTCCACCCTCTGCCTCGCGTTCTTGGGTATGGCGACGGAGACGACGAAGGTGTTGTCTCTGTTCTCGGCAGTCATGTTCCAGCGGTGGGCCTCGGCAATCGCCCTGGCAAGGGCGAGCTTCAGCTTTGCCTGAGGGTGCTCAGTAATAAAGATGCTTCGCGAGTTAAAGAGCGCCGTGCGCGCCGTCTCAGACAGCGCCCTCGAGAACGTAAGCTTCACGACAACAGCATTATCGCTATCTGCGGCTGATATGCCTATGGTGTCATCCATTTCCATATAATGGCTCAGGGCTTCGACGAGATTCACAAAGAACTGGAGCACCCTGACCTTTTCTCCGACGATGTGTGAGACGCCCTCCTGAAGATCAAGAAGGAGCCGGAGGTTCTTCTTTGCCAGCGTCGCCTTAAAGAACCTCAGGGCAGCCACCTCACGGAGGAGATCGACGAGATCGATGACCGCTTTCTTGACATGCCGCGTTTCGTCTTCAATTCTGAGGAAATCAAGAAGGTTCTCGACCGATGAGATCAGTTTGCCCGTCTCATTCGTAATGATATCGTAGAACTCTTTCTGCTGATCACGGCTCTGTAGGTCGATCTGCTGCAGATAGTATATGGATCCCTTGATCGAGTTCAGGGGGGTACGGAGTTCGTGAGATATGCGGGTGAGAAATTCCGTCTTCATAACATCCGCCTCAATGAGTTTTATGTTCATCTCCTCTATCTCCGCGGCCTTTTCGTGCACCTGATTCATGAGAGAGGCGTTCTCAAGGGCTATTGCAGCCTGGTTGGCGATGACCTGCAAAAAGGAGGAGTCATGTTCGGTGAAGGGAGTTCCATCTCTCTTGTCATTAATGTTGAATACTCCGAGGAGTTTGTTCTTGGAAACAACAGGGCAGGATATGAATGATTTTGTCTTGTAACGGTTGTGTCTGCCTTCCCCGAAACGCTCATCCCTCTCGACATCATCAACAAGGAGAGGCTGGCGCTTTTCGCCTACCACACCGGCTATACCCCTCCCAAGCTTCACCGTGTAGCTCCTCGTGAGATTCGTATCGATCCCCCTCGAGGCGAGGATATGGAGTTCATCCTTATCATTTACCACCATGAGGGTCCCCTTCTCGGCATTCGTATACTTCACGGCAAGGTCGAGCATCAGATTCGCGATGGCGTTGATATTGTCAGTCGCGACAACGGCGTTTGAGAGCTCACTGAGGATGGCGAAGGGTTTCTCAAAAAGATCGGGGCTGTCTGATTGCAGTGCATCATTCGGCGTGTGTATCATATGTGCCCGCTCCTCAATGAGTTTTAGAGCCATTCCCTGGCAGATCACTTTATAATGGCTGACAACCTGTTGTCAACCCCCGACAGCAAAGGTCTTCACGGAACTATGATCTTTCTTAAAGGTCTCTTCCCGAAACTCCCCGGAGATCCCCTGTGCTCAAGGGCAGAACCTCCCTCCTATAAAACAATCCGGTCACCGGCAGGAGAATGAATGTCAAAAAGGTCGTAATTCATTGTATTTCAGAAATGCAATAATTGTACCCAAAGAGGAACGACCTTGTTAGAGCCCTTCCCTAGCAGGAAACAGTCCCCTCAATCATGACGTTTATTTATATAAAACGTATCTAAACCGCTTCGGTCTGAGCTTTTCAGTCCCTCGTCAAAGTTCACTCTCCCGATTGAGCAGTCCTGTTGAACTGGGTCCTTGTGACCCTCGGTCGATCTCTCTGGGAAGGAAACAAGAAAAGCGTTTCTCTTCTCTACACTATTGATAAGTCTGTATCTATAGGAACCATCTACAGGGTCATCCCTCAGCCCTGAACCATGAGACTTCCTTCCTGAGCCCCTCCGACATCCTGCTGAGTTCATTGGAGACCTCGTTCAACTGATTGGCCATCTTCGTAGTATGCCTGACCCCTTCAGAAAGGTTGTTTACATTGAGAGAAATCTCTTCGGCCGTTGACGACTGTTCTTCAGTCGCTGCAGCGATGTGCTGGACCATTTCCGTCGCCTTATCCGATGCCGATACAATCGAATCCAGGGAGTGGCTGACATCCTTCATGAGCGTGACGCCCTTGTCGACCTCCTCCCTGCTCTTCTTCATCGTGTCGACAGACCCCTTGGCCTCTGACTGGATAACCCTGATCTTTTCTGCTATCTCATTCGTCGCCTTCGAGGTCTTTTCGGCAAGCTTCTTCACCTCGTCTGCCACAACGGCAAAGCCCCGACCGAGTTCCCCTGCCCTTGCAGCCTCGATTGCGGCATTGAGTGCGAGAAGGTTTGTCTGGTCGGCGATTTCGGTTATCACAAGAACGATTTCGCCTATTTCCTGGGAGCTCCTGCCGAGTTTTCCTATGGTCTCCGAGGCATCGTTGATGACGTCCGCAATCCTCTGGATCTCATTCAGGGTGCTGCTTGCCAGGGACCTCCCCCTTGCCGCGAGATCTGAGGACTCCCGCACGGCATCAGCAGCCTTGGATGCGTTGCCGGCCACATCCAATACGGTCTGAGATGTTTCAGCCGTTGCCGATGCCACCTGTTCGACCTGCTGCAACTGCCTGTCCGTTATCGTCAACAACTCATCGGACATCGCCGAGACCTTCCCTGACGTAGAGGAGAACCCTGAGACGCCCTTGCCCATCTGGAGGACAAACCCCCTGATTCTGTTGCCCATCTCCCGAAAGGTTGCTGCCATCCGCCCTATCTCGTCATTGCCTCTTGTCGTGATAAGGCAGTCCTTGAAGTTTCCGTCGGCCATGGATTTTGAAAGCTCTGAAACCGAGCTTACGGGACCGACGATGCCTGAGGAGAGAAGCGACGCCATCACGAGGAGAAAGACGGTTATCAACGCCCCGGCCACAAAAAATCCCCACCTGATCACGTTTGATTCCTTGCGGAGCTTATCGACCTGTAACGGAGCAACTGCCCTCAGGGTATCAACGGGCCCCTTGGTCTTTTCCATGATATCGGCGTAGAGTTCCGAAAATTTACCTTGTGCGACTTCAATTGCGGCTTTCGTCTTGCCTGACGCTGCGAGGGGCAGCAGCCGCTCCTTCACGAGGGCCTTATAGGCGTTCCAGGAGCCTTTGGCGCTTTCTACCGGCGAAAAAATGGCGGCAGAATGCTCCTTGGAGTGGCAGGAAGTGCAAGAGAGTTTCTCGCCGCTCTGCCCTGTCTGCCTGCCCTTCAGTTGTTCAAAGAGCATATCTGTGTTTGTCATAAAATCCTCGATGCCCTTTGAGGCGTCTTCGTCGTAAGTAAAGATCTGAGAAAGAGACTGGCCCCTGATGAGATTCACGTTCATCCGTATCCTTGCGAGATCATCCACGGCGTCTTTCTTCAGCTCGATCCCTTTAAAAAATGCTCCGCCCACCTGGACCCTCATAAATCCTATCTGTCCGATGGCAATCCCAATGAGCGACGCTGCAATGATGACCCCGAAGACTGTGTAAAACTTTGCCCTGAGACCCATGTTATAGAACCATTTCATCGTTATCCTCCCTTTTGTGATGGCGATATATATCGTGTCGGCACTTTCCCTGATAAACTTTAACCATCATCCAGCCTTTCTCGATCATGCCGAATTCACCACATCCTCGTCTCTTTGGTATACTAAAAAGGGGCTCTACGCGTAGTCCCTCTGACAGGAAAACATGGAGAACCTGAAAGCCTTATACCCTGAAAAATGTATCCCTGAGGACAGGATTTTCAGCCACATCCATCCCGGAAACAGGATATTCATCGGCACCGGATGCGGCGAACCCCAGTATCTTGTGGCCGCCCTTATCAGGTATGTCCAGTCTCATCCGAAGGGCTTTTTTGACGCTGAACTGCTCCAGGTATGGACTCTGGGCGTCGCCCCATATGCAGATGAAAAGTTCAAGGATACCTTCAGACACAACTCCTTTTTCATAGGAGAGAACACACGGGAAGCGATCAATCGGGGCCTCGCCGACTATACGCCCGTCTTCCTCTCTGCGGTGCCGAACCTCTTTTACCGGAAGATCGTCCCTATCGATGTGGCCCTCATCCAGACCTCCCTGCCGGACAGTCATGGGTACTTGAGTCTCGGGATAAGCGTAGATATTGTAAAGGCCGCTGTCGAGAGCGCCTCCCTTGTCATCGCCCAGGTCAATGCGCGTATGCCCCGCGTCCATGGAGAGAGCTTTCTTCATGTGAAGAACGTTGACTATATCATTCCCTTCGATGAGCCACTTCTGGAGTTTCGGTCGACGATCTCCGGCGAGGTCGCAGAGAGGATCGGGAAATACGTCTCGCGACTGATCCAGGACGGGGACACCATTCAGGTAGGATACGGCACAATCCCCAACTCAATCCTTTCACACCTCATGAAGAAAAAGCATCTCGGGATTCATACTGAGCTCTTCTCGGACGGCATCATAGAACTCATGAAGGCTGGGGTTGTTGATAATTCAAAGAAAGAGATTAACCGGGGCAAGAGCGTTGCGGCATTCTGCATGGGGAAACAGAGCACATACGAGTACCTTCATGACAACCCCGGGATAGAATTCAGGCCCGTCAGTTACACAAACAACCCCCTCGTCATCGCCAGACATAAGAATATGACCGCCATCAACAGCGCCATCGAGATCGATCTGACAGGACAGGCCACCGCAGAATCCCTCGGAAAATTCTTTTACAGCGGTATCGGCGGACAGGCTGACTTCATGAGGGGAGCGGTCCTTTCACAGGGAGGGAAGACGATCCTCGCCCTCCAGGCCACGGCTGAAAACGGGGAGATTTCGAGGATCGTGCCCTATCTCAAGGAGGGCGCGGGCGTCACCTTGACCAGGGGTGACATCCACTATGTTGTAACAGAGTACGGCATTGCCTATCTGCACGGCAAAAACATCAGGGAACGCGCCATGGACCTCATCGCCGTGGCAGCCCCGAAATTCCGCCCCTGGCTTATCGAGGAGGCCAGGAAGATGAATCTCATCTACCGGGACCAGGCCTTCATACCGGGCGAACATGGTGAGTATCCCGAGTCCCTTGAGGCCCGGAGAAAGACAAAGGCCGGTCTCGATATCCTCTTAAGGCCGGTGAAGTTCAGCGATGAGCGCCTCCTCAAGGATTTTTTCTATTCCCTTACCGATGAATCCATGTATCACCGTTTTTTTTCGTCACGAAGGGACATGCCTCATGAGCGGTTGCAGAAGTTCGTGGTTATCGACTACACCAAGGAGATGGTCATGCTCGCGGTCTCCGAGGAACAGGGCACAGAGGTAGTTGTAGGATTGGGTCAGTATCTCATCGATGATCTCTCACACACCGGAGAGATCGCGGCAGTGGTCCGTGATGACTATCAGGGGAAGGGGATCGGAGCCGAGCTCATCTCTTATCTCACCTATCTCGCAAAAAAGGCCGGTCTCCTCGGCTTCACGGCAGAGGTTCTTATGGAGAACATACCGATGCTCCGTCTCTTCGAAAGAATGGGATTCATCATCGACAAAAGGGCCGAAAGCGGCATGTATGAACTGAAGATGTCCTTCAGGGACTAATATCCTAAAGGTAATGGATTGAAGCCTAAACCGAAAGGGCCCTTTGTTCCCCGTGAGAGGCACGAGACTATCCGTCAGGAGATTATGGAGATCCTTGAGGGACGGACCCTCTCCGCAAGAGAGATCTCCGGAAGCGTTGGCGTTACAGTGAGAGAGGTCTATGAACATCTTGACCATATCCAGAAGACTGCCGGCAAGAGAGAGCATCATCTTGTTGTGACCCCGGCAGGTTGCAAGAGGTGCGGTTTTGCATTTACGAAGAGGGAGAAATTGAAGAAGCCCGGCAAATGTCCTGTCTGCAGAAGCGAGTCTATCGACGACCCTCTCTTTTCGATCAGGAAGACAGGGGATGCGCCCTAAGCCATATTCATAAACTTCGGGGTCGACGTCCGGTTCCCAGGCAAGAGTCAGGGTTATTGGCCGGTCCGCGCCCTCAGTTCCAGACCGGCCCCCTCCGGAAGATCTTTGAAATCATCTGCGAGGTTTCAGTGATTTCGAGGAGTTTCTCGTTCAGCGCCGAAAGGCTCATCTGCAGATTCAGAGCTTCTTCAGGCAGGCGTCTGAAGTTTTCTGCCAAGCTTTCGGTGTAGGCTTTCATTTTACTGAATGTCTCTGCAAGCATCCTGTCTCTCTCGAGGGTCTCGTCTATGAGGCTCCGGTATTTTTCTCTCTCCTCTTCCGACAGTGAGGCGATATACTGGAACAACGCTTCATTTCTCATAGTCCCTCCGTTGGCCCGCATTCATCGGGCAAAAAACGCGAAAGCCGAATACCGAAAATTCGATCCTTCGGTAGCTCGGCCATCTTCATTGTCTTAAAGACCCGGCGCTTTCCGCCCCTTCCTCACGGAGGGTTTGGCTTTATCGGGATGTTCCTTGCTCTTTGAATTTACATTAGGATAGTGCAATTCCTGTGCCGCAAGACGTATCTTGTTTTCATTGACTTTTTTAGGGATCAAAACTCACCCCCTGTTTCCAGGGGATACAGGGTTGTGCATTCTTGGCCAACTTCGCAGACGATGGCCGGCCACGGGGATCGGTACCCTTGGGAAAGACAATGCCGGCAGCCTGCCTGCTGTGATATACTAAGGGTCTCATAATAGTCTGCACACTCTTGGCCGTCATCCCCGCGAAGGCGGGAATCCACTTTGAACAGAATGGATGCCCGACTAAGGATCTCGGGCATGACCAATAATAGGGAGCACATCTGTAAATATTATTTTGAGACTGTGTTTGTCCGAACTTGCATGCTTCATGACAGTGACAAAGAGGGAGCTAATGGATGATAAGAGAAAACTTGATAATGAAAAGGAGGAGTCTATGAACGTGATACGTCGGTCGGTTCCGAAGAAGGGCAAGGTCGGAAAAAACGGTTACGGGTGGGTGCCCGATCTGCCCGATCAACGTGACTTTCTTTACAGCGCCGTGCGCAGAATACCCCGGAAGCTTCCGAAATCAAATGATCTGAGACCCTTATGTTCAGCGGTGGAGAATCAGGGTGAATTGGGAAGTTGCACAGCGAATGCCCTTGCAGGCGCCCTGGAGTTTCTCGAAAGAAAGGACAGCGTTTCCTTCGTGGACTGCAGCAGACTCTTCATCTACTACAATGAACGGGCTATCGAGCATAGCATACAATCTGATTCAGGAGCCATGATTCGCGACGGCATCAAGACTCTGGCAAAACAGGGTGTCTGCTCTGAAAAGATATGGCCCTACATCGAGTCGAAATTCACGGTGAAGCCCACAGCGGCATGTTATAAGGAGGCCCTCCTGCGGCAAATCACTTCATACCACCGAATTCTGACCCTCGACGAAATGAGGGCCTGCCTTGCCGAGGGGTTCCCCTTTGTCTTTGGTTTCACCGTGTACGAAAGCTTCGAGTCCCAGCAGGTGGCGAAGACCGGCGTCGTCAACATGCCGAAGCCCAAGGAACGGGTTGTCGGCGGCCACGCGGTGTTGGCCGTCGGCTATGACGACACGCAGAAGAGATTTATTGTCCGCAACTCATGGGGAACTGACTGGGGCAAGAAGGGCTACTTCACGATGCCCTATGATTACCTGGCGGACAGAAATCTTTCGGACGATTTCTGGACCATTCGCCGGGGAGAACTAATGCTGAAGAAATGAAAAGGAGAACATGAAATCCCTCACCCCCTCGTGAGGGGGTTGAGGGATCATGTAACTCCCGGTTATTTCGGGAATTCGGGCTCCGGCACTAAGGCTTAAAACTCGTCTGCCATATATGGAAGCTGCCGACAGTCCCGGCCGGTGTTACCGCAGCTATGACATTGAATGTCACATCTGGAAGCAAGGAGACGGGGACATCGGCGATAGGAGTTTCGTTCACCGCAAGGACATTGGACTTCCATGGCGCTATGCCGCCTTCCGCAACGGTCCTGAAACCTCCCGGTGTGAGGATATAGAGATTGACGGGATCTATCTCCGGTACGCTGATTGCAAGATACACGTCTACGGGTCCTGAATATTGGTAGGTGCCTATTTGCAGACTGAGGGTATTGCCGCCATAGGCGACTGTCCCTACACCAACAGGTTCCGCCAGGGCTGGAACAATGCTCATGATAGGTGATGCTGTCGGAGCATAAGGAGCGAAGATCTGCGCAGTGCTAGGAAGCGGTATAACAGGAATGGTGGAATTCGCTGTAACCGTGGGGGCCTCTGAGGGATATGTCTGTGAAGGATATGTCTGTGAGGGAGCTGTCGGTGAGGGAACTGACTGCGCAGAAGCTGCCAGCGTGGTTGCCGAGACAGGAGCCGACTGGCCAGAGCCATTCCATGCACCGTCATTAGCTTCGACGGTGTAGGTATAGGTCGTTGAGGGAGCTAATCCCATATCAGAATAGCTTATC
>DASRZP010000121.1 GCA_035686305.1 Thermodesulfovibrionales bacterium
AAAATGAACCTCGCTGCCATGACTCCGAGGGACGAACTCTCTTCAACGACGTACTGTCTCGCCGATCCCGGCAGGGAATATCTCGTTTATCAGACGGAATCCGACACGCCTTTTCATCTGTATCTTAAAGCAGGGGCATACAGGTACGAATGGTTCAATCCAGATAAAGGAACTATCGTCTCGACAGGCTCGTCTATCTTCCCGCAAGACAGGAGCACATCTTTTGCCCCTCCATTTCCTGGAGATGCTGTCCTCTACGTACATGTGCCCGATGACAGATAGATCGGGTCCAGGACTCAAAGTTCTGAGACTTTTTGCAGGAAGTCATTGCTGAAGAGGATATGTCTTGATTTGAGTATCCTGACCTTTCCGTCTCTAAGCCATTTATCGATGATCCTCGTGACGGTCTCGCGGGTTAACCCTGCCATGTTCGCAATCTCCTGATGAGTGAGCTTAAGACTCAGGGTTACACCGTCGTCGGTTTTTTTTCCGTACTCATTGGAGAGTGACAAAAAAAGCATCTTCAATCTTTGGGAGGCGTTATTAAGACTCAGGATCTGTATCTTGTCCCACGATTCCCTCAGCCGGGAACACAAGATATGGAGGAAATTGTCGACCACCCTGCCGTGATCGTAGAGGAGAGAGAAAAAATCTTTCCTCGAAACAAGGGCTATGACGGAATCGTCGATCGCCATTACCGAGGCAGGAACGGTCTTGCCGTCAATGAGGGAAAGTTCTCCAAAGAAGTCGCCTGACCGGTGCATGGCAAGAATTATTTCCTTCCCGTCTTCCGTCGTCTGAACGGCCTTTACTTTTCCGTCGAGGATTATATACATGAATTCATTGGTATCTTCTCCATAGAGAATGGTTTGATTCTTCTTAAATCTCCTTACGACGACCTTCTTCATGATCTTCTGCAGTTCCTCATCCGTCAATGAGGTGAAGAGGATGATCTTCTTCAGGAATTCAATTCTCTCGTCTTCCTTCATGGGTCTGCTCTCTTTCATATGCGGCGATCCGTCACACATCACCTAGGAGTAGTATATCGTGTCTCCATGATCGACGTCTATTCTGTTTCTTTGCTCCTTCGCCTCCTCTCAGCAGATTATGCGTTGCAAGATCACAAGAGAATAGCATATAATGATACTACAAGAGAGAGGTGCATGTCATGCGTGCAACACTGAGCGTACCGGATGACCTTGTCAAGGCGGTGCAGAAGCTGTCGGGAGAAAAGTCAAAGAGCAGGGCGATCATCGTCGCCATGGAGGAATACGTAAGGCAGAAGAAATCACGAGATCTTCTTGCTCTTAAAGGCAGGGTTTCTCTTGCTTTCGATTGGGAAGCCGATGAAGAGAAGGAACTGAAAACCCAACGCAAAAGGGAAATGCTTCTTGAAAAGAGACGAGTGTAATGTCTTGATCGATACGAGCGCCTGGGTGGAATTCTTTCGGGGAACCCCCAGGACCGCTGATACCGTCGCGAAGCTCATCGAAACGGGGCGGGCGTGTATCTGCGGGGTCATTTGGTACGAGCTTGTCCAGGGTGCGAAATCTGATGAAGAGGCATCGCACCTATCAGACAGGTTATCAGCACTCCAGTACAGAGACATAACTGCTCAGGCATGGGTAAGAGCTGGAAGAATCTCTGCCGGACTTCGGAGGAAGGGCGTTACCCTGCCGATGTCTGATCTTGTCATAGGCGCAGCGGCATTGGAACACAGCCTTGAGGTTCTCACCCTGGACGATCATTTCGCAAGCATTCCTGGATTAAGACGGTACCATTAGTATGGCTGGACAGAACCACTTGCTGAAAAGGAGCATCCTTGAATATTGAAGAGAGGAAACCAGGAAGAGTGTTAGTGACCGGCGCCGCCGGATTTATCGGATTCCATCTCTCGAAGAGATTGCTCGGGAAGGGTGATGAAGTCGTTGGGCTCGACAACCTCAACGATTACTACGATGTGAACCTGAAGCTGAACAGATTGAAACAGCTCGAGGGACTGCCGGGCTTCACATTTGCAAAGATGGACCTTGCTGACAAGAAGGGGATGAGCAGCCTTTTTTCTGAAAGAAACTTTGATATCGTGGTGAATCTCGCTGCCCAGGCAGGCGTGAGGTACTCCTTAGTAAATCCCTATTCCTATATCGACAGCAACATCAGCGGCTTCCTCAATATCCTCGAGGGCTGCCGGCATAATAGCGTCAAACACCTCGTCTTTGCCTCTTCAAGCTCTGTCTACGGCGCCAATACGAACATGCCTTTTTCGGTCCACCATAATGTGGACCATCCCGTATCGCTTTACGCAGCTACCAAGAAGGCGAACGAGCTTATGGCCCACACCTACTCGAGCCTTTACAGCATCCCCTGCACAGGCCTCAGGTTTTTCACTGTCTATGGTCCCTGGGGAAGACCCGATATGGCTCTCTTTCTCTTTACGAAAGCCATCCTGGAGGGAAGGCCGATCGACGTCTTCAATTACGGCAAGATGCAAAGGGACTTCACCTATATCGATGATATCGTTGAGGGCGTCACGAGGGTGATGGATAAGGTGCCTCAACCCAACCCCAACTGGAGCGGCAGCAAACCCGATTCTGCGACCAGCTACGCGCCTTATAAGCTTTACAACATCGGCAACAATAATCCCGTCGAACTCATGAAATTCATCGAAGCCCTTGAAGACTGCCTCGGGAAAAAGGCTGAAAAGAATCTCCTGCCTATACAGGCCGGCGATGTGCCTGCGACCTATGCCGACATCGATGACCTGATCAAGGATGTCGGATTCAGACCGTCGACAAGTGTCCAGGATGGGATCATGAAATTTGTCGAATGGTACAGACAGTACTATAATCCCCGGTAGCCTACATTTCATCCTCTTGTATCCTTTGGAAACAAAAAATATCTTTTCGTGTAACCACGGGATACAATTTCCTGCCTCTCAACAAGAGCTCTTCAGACTCGCTGGATCGTTAA
>DASRZP010000122.1 GCA_035686305.1 Thermodesulfovibrionales bacterium
GACAAGATATGCCATACCACAAGTATACATAATAGGTACAACATTGTCAAGAGAAAAATGCACTTGGCCTTATTTTATGCTCTTTCAGACGCTATACGAGGCTGGATATCATTAGGTATGCAATTCAATGGCTAAATTGAAGTGCAATTCCAATTACTTATGAGACATGGGAGATCCATCGGCGAAAGTCGGGTTAAAGGCTCTATAAATATAATTCTCCTTTGGCATAGAGAACAGCATTCCCCGATATTCTGACACGATCTCCTGCGTTCTCGCAGAATAGTTCACCTCCGCGTTTGGAAAACTGAAAAGCATGAAGATGAGTCTTCTTGAGACGATCAGCCCAGTAAGGAGTTAGTGTGCAATGAGCTGAGCCCGCCACGGGGTCTTCGGGGATACCGGCATTTGGTGCAAAAAACCTTGAGACAAAATCCGACTTCTCGCCTCGTGCTGTTACAATAACTCCAAAAACATCGCGGATTTGTTTCAATGTATCAAGATCGGGATTCATCTCCCTTATTGTAGGCTCATCCCTGAAAACGATCAGGAGGTCTCTGGATTTCAGAACGTCCAAAGGCTCTGCTCCCAGGGCTTGAGATATGATAGGAGACGTTTCTGTCCGTTGAGGCTTTCTGGCCGAGAGATCCAGGGAAAGTAATTCGCCTGCTCTGGTGACAGACAACGGGCCGCTTGCAGTCTCAAAATCGACGGAAGACAGCGAGTTATTGATAAAGGAAAAAATGACAAACGCGCTTGCAATCGTGGCGTGGCCGCAAAGGTCAATCTCGACTGCAGGGGTGAACCACCTGAGAGCATATCGTTCTTTTGATCTTTGTATCAGAAATGCTGTTTCAGACAGATTATTCTCTGCCGCAATAGATTGAAGCACGTTATCATCAAGCCATGATTCCAAGAGGCATACAGCGGCCGGATTGCCGCCGAAGATCCTTCTTGAAAATGCATCTACTTGGTAAAATGGTATCTTCATAGTCTCGCCGTATCCGTCTGTCTATTTCCCTTAATCTGCGCAAATCCTCTCCTCAGGGTATTTTCACTGATACTCTTCGGGTTCATGAATTGAAGAAGATAGTCGGGCCCTCCTGCCTTTGCTCCGACTCCAGACATGCCGAAGCCGCCGAAGGGTTGCCTTCCCACGAGAGCGCCTGTTATCTTCCGGTTGATGTAGAGGTTGCCGACCCTGAATTCGGCCTTTGCCTTCCTGATATTGCGGGGGCTCCTCGAAAAGATGCCGCCTGTGAGCGCATAGGACGTGCTGTTCGCGACGCCTATCGCCTCATCGATATCCCCCGCCCTCATCACAGCAAGGAGAGGGCCGAAAATCTCCTCCTGAGCGATCCGCGAATGCGGCTTCACCTCAGTAAAGACAGCAGGCCCGATAAAATAACCTTGTCCTTCCGACCTTCTGACAAGGAGGGCCCTTCCCTCATCCTTTGCGATCTCGATATACCTCTCCACCTTACCGAGCGCCCCTTTGTCAATTACGGGTCCCATATAAATTCCCGGTTCCTCAGGAGGTCCTATCTTTATGCTCTCCATCGCCTCCCTGAGCCTGAGGCAGAATTCATCGAAGACATCTCCCACAACGACCGCACGGGAACAGGCAGAACATTTCTGACCCTGATAGACGAGGGCCGATTCAAGCACACCCTTCACCGCCTCGTCGAGATCTGCAGTCTCGTCGACGATGATCGCGTTCTTCCCGCCCATCTCCGCAATCACTCTCTTTACGTTCCGCTGGCCTGCATGGGTCTCACCTGCAAGAGTAATGATCCTCAATCCCACGTCCTTCGAACCGGTAAAAGCTATGAAGTCTATTGCCGGATGCGAAACGAGGTACTCTCCCACTTCTTCGCCCGGTCCCGGCAGATACTGGAGAACACCTCCGGGGAGTCCGGCGTTCTTGAATACCTCGACAAGCCTCCACGCTGTAACAGGAGTAAGTCCCGATGGTTTGAAGATCACGCAGTTCCCTGAAACAACCGCTGCCGAGACCATGCCTGCCGCGATAGCGAGTGGGAAGTTCCACGGGGATATGACGACGCCTATGCCCCTCGGTTCATAGAGATATTCATTCTCTTCTCCAGGGTAATCGCCGAGCGGTCTCGGCGCCCATGATTTTGTCATCTCCCTGCCGTAATATTCGAGATAGTCTATCGCCTCTGTGATGTCCCCGTCTGCATCCTTCCAAGTCTTTCCTGCCTCGTATACCTCGAGGGCAGAGAGCTCGAACCTCCTCTTCCTCATCTCCTCGGCAGCCCTGAAGAGAATACGGGCGCGCTCTTCAGGAGAGACCTTTCTCCAGGTCTCGGATGCGTTTCTTGCCTCTTCGATGGCCTCTTCCGCCTCCTTTCTCGATGCAGAGGATACGATGCCCACAACCTCGTCAGGCCGGGCCGGGTTCAGGGAAGGCATCTCTCTCTCGGTGCGCACCTCCCTGTCTCTGAGAAGAAGAGGGTAGTGTCTGTTGAACTCTCCCTTTATATTGCTCAACGCCTCCCTCATCATCTCTCTGTTTATCGCCCTCGAAAAATCCAGGGTCGGCTCGTTCCTGAAACCCGGGCGGATACCTTCCTTGACGGACTCTTTGGGAAGGGGCGGCTTCATCATTTCCTCGAAGGACTCGCGCTCAAAGAATGATCTCCTAAGGAATGACTCGTCCGAAGTATTTTCGAGGAGTCGCCGAACGAGATAGGCCATGCCGGGGATGAGCTCGCCGACAGGCGCATAGACCTTCACCCTATAATCCATGCGCCGCAAAACCTTTCTCACAGATTCTGCGGTTCCGTAAAGCATCTGGAACTCGAAGGACTCCTTCGGGAGGCCGAGAGATTCGGCAAAGGCGATGGCGTGGCTGATGGAACGGATGTTATGGGACGCGATGGCAGGCCGTACGAATTGAGAATTCTCGAGGACGAGCCTCGTGAGTTCCTCGAAGTTCAGCTCCGTCTCTTCCTTGTCGAGGAATACCGGCAAAGGCCATCCCCTCTGCCCGTTCACCACGACCTCATGGTCCCAGTACGCCCCCTTCACGAGTCGTATTGTTATCCTTCTCTTCTTCTCCTTTGCCCATTCTATTATGTTTATGAGGTCTTCCCTCGCATCTCTCAGGTAGGCCTGTATCGCTATCCCTGCATCCGAAAATTCTCTGAACTGTTCGACGATGCTCCGGAAGATCGCGATGGTGACGTCCTTGTAATAGTAATGCTCCATATCAAAGGTGACTGCAGTTCCTGTCTCTTCAGCCTTTTCAAATACCGGCCTCAGACGGGCTTTCACACCTTCTATCGAGCCCTGCCAGTCCATGGGGTCGAGTTGGGAATAGAAGGATGATATCTTGAGCGAAATGTCAGAGCGAGGATGTTCATTCAGACCTCCGGATCGGGACACCCAGTCTCTACCACCTTTTAGAGAGAGAAAATCGAGGAGTCCCAAATACCTCTCAGCATAATCTCTTGCCTCTCTTTCGCTCACCACCACCTCACCAAGAAGGGCAATACTCGGCACGACCTCTTCATCTCTCAATAGGTCAAGGGACCGCGACGCATCCTCTAGGTCCCTCCCCGCGATGAACTGCCTCGCAAGGGTTTCGACAGCAGTCTTCATCACCCTACCGACGACGAAAGGCAGTACTCTCTTTGACGAAATACGCTCAAGACCGCGCCTTATGATGATGGGGACACCGGCCTCTTCAGAAAAATATTCTGCGAGCAGACGCACCACAAGTTCACCGGTCTTTAGAGAGGGAAGGACGTCGATAAACTTGAAGAGCGCGATCTTGAACGACTCATCCTTCATCGCCAATTCCATGATACGGCCGAGCCACCTCTTCCTCTCGAAGATGGAAGGGGTCTCGCCTTTGACCTCCGCGTAAATCCTCAGGCCTATCTTCCCTATCCTTTCCTCAAGCAGGCTGAGATCCGTCATAGCTGAACGTCCCCTTTCCGCGATGTTCAAAGTCCTTCTCTGTCATGGTCTTAAGCTTTCCCTTTTTGAGATGATAATAGGGAGGTAGGGTCGTAAGCCTTCTATCCTCGACATGTCTTCCGACGGAGAAATGGTAGATGTCCTGGAAGGCATTGTCATTGAACCCAAGGATCAAATGGGTGACGTCATCGAAAAAGCATCCCATCCCTGTCCCCCTTACACCACGTGCCTCAGATTCAAGATACAGTACCTGGCCGACTGTACCTGCCTCCCAATGGAGATGCCTGTATAAAAAGGGATGGTCTTCTATGTTTTCTCTGAATCGCGCTATCATCGCCAGTGAGAAGACGCCGTCCCCCGCGATATCCTGGTGTCAGCCGGCAACGGCGCCTTCTGATCTGAAATCGCCTTTCTTGAGGAGATAGAGACTGAGATGTTTGGGCGCATCCTCGACTCTCTTCCACAGAAAATGGTCATGACATCTCTTCTTTATCTCTCCTAAATCTTTCTCCTCCCTGACCAGAAAATAGAGCCCTTGGTCCAGGGCCGACACCCGATGGACAAAGAGGAGGAGATGGACCGATGTCTCAAACAATTCTGAATCGAAGGGGGCGCTGCTGCTTCTCGGGATGGTCCTGTCGAGCATCGAAAAGAAATCCTCTTTCGTGATGTGAGTCTTTCCGTCAAAGCCCGGAGCGCTCCTCCTCTGCCGGATTATCTTTGCGGCATCCATAGACGGCGTTTCATGTCCCAAGAATAGGTGATCTCCGAAACGGTATCTCATCTCTGCCGTTTTCGGTTTAACCGTCATTGAAGAGACTTCCTCTATAGCCAGCCACTCCCTATGATCTTTGCTCAGCCTGTTCGGTTCGCCAACAAAAGAGAGGGACCGAAAGGATTCGATTATCTCGTGGGGCAAGTCCCTTGGAACATCTCTTTCAAAATCGTGAATGAAGAGGAGGAGATCCGGCTTCTCCTCTTCAAACCGCTTCCATTTCACCCCGGCGAAACCAAGCATGATCTCTAAATCTCCGTTGGAGAGTGCATTGAGATACGTGGCTTTCCACCCGAGGAGGTTCGCGGAAAAGCTCAGGCAGGCTATAGCATGCCCCACGTCGTGCATGCAGTATCTGAATGCCCTCTCACCGTATTTCCATGATTCCCTCCAATAGATGCTGCTCAGCCCCACGAAAAAGCCGTCCATACCGAGATGTCTTCTGATCCCGGACCATACCCCCTCCCCTAGTACCGCCCGCTGCTCAAGGGCGTGGAAGAAGGGACTGTAGTGAAACACCCCTCCTCGACTATTCTCCGGCATCGGAGGCAGAACGAGATGAGCTTCTGTGGGATGGAGGTTACCGCTCGACGGGTTCATACGCAGTGCCCATGAACTTCCCCCATAGGATTTCCAAGCCGAAAGTCCCATCGAGAGTTCGAGGAACTTCGCTATGTTTTCAAGAGAAAAGGGCCTGAAAATGTTCTTTCGCCTGTCGTATAAACCCCGATAGTCCACTTCGCCGTCATCTTCACCAAGGGGAAGGTCCAACAGTGGAGTCTCTTCGTATCTCCTGAACGGATTCGGTTCGTTGGCCCAGTCGAGAAACCCCGGAGAAGCCGCGTAGCGATGCGGATGATGTTTTGTCCTCTCATGATAACGAATCACGACCCTCGCCTCATCGGTCATCCGGCCTCCTGGCATTCCCGCTTAAATCAAAACAAACTTATTCTTCCCGTCGGTGTAACTTTGGTCCAATTGAAAACGAGTGCGAATGCACCAAACAAAAAAACGAGAAAACAATAAACACCAAAAGAAGCCTAGCCCTGAAAGGATTGGAGTATCGGCCTTTTCTGTCGGCTCAGGCACTCTGGCAGGGAAATCCATAGATAGCAATTCACCTGCTCTGGTGACAGAAAATACGCCGCTCGCAGTCTCAAAATCGACTGAGGCCGTTAGTTTCTGAGTCAGTTTCCTCTTGTGGCCTTTATTATACCGCTAATTCCCGGGATTCGATAAGTCACGCCCTGCACACGGATCATACCGCGGGCTTGGCAAGTAACGTCCCGAGCATGTTGTAGAAGAAGAGGAATATCGAGAACGCCTCTACAACGCCAAAGGCAGAAGAGAGTGCGGTGTTTTCGAGGACGTAGAATACCAGCATTCCTACCAGGCCGATATTCGCGAGCCAGAACTGCACCTCTCCCATCTTCGGACTCTTCAAGGGTTTTCCGGCGAATCTCGGCAGGATGTGATAGCCGACACCGAAGATCATCATCGAGACCCAGCCGAGCATATTGAGATGGGAATGAACAAACTTCAGATGCATTAACGGCGGGTTGGCGAGCATACATATTCCCAAGACCGAGGCGATTGCGAGATAGACGATACTCATGACAATAAAGTTCTTAACGAATCTGTCCATAGAGGCTCCTCCTTATGTGATACTGTCATCTATCCAGATTATACCGAAAACCGTTAGATCAGCTATGATTCCCGTCATAAGGCAAGAATTGTTTGATCTGCCCTTTCAGCAAAGAGGGGTTTCGGTTTATAATGAAGAGTGCTTGATACGATCAGCAAGAAAGTCTTCTCAGGGAGGAGGCTCTCGGCAGATGACGCCCTCGCCCTCTTCGAGACCGACGATCTCTTCGCCCTCGGAAAATTGGCCTCTCATGTTGCCGGCAAGGAGCACGGCAATGTTGCATATTTTGTCGTAAACAGGCATATCAACCCAACGAACATCTGTATCAACAGATGCCGCTTCTGCGCCTTCAGCCGTTCAAAGGGTGAAGCAGGAGCCTTTGAACTCTCCATAAGTGACATACTGAAGAGGCTTGAAACAGAAGGATCGAAAACAGCCTTCAGAGAAGTCCACATTGTCGGCGGGCTCCATCCTGACTGGTCTTTCGATCATTACCTTGAGATGGTCTCCGCTGTCAAGAACTCCTTTCCGCATATCCATATCAAGGGCTTCACCGCAGTCGAGATCGACCACTTCTCAAAAATAAGCGGCCTTTCCATTAAAGAGGTCCTTGAGAGACTGAAGGAGAGCGGTCTTGAAGCCATGCCGGGCGGAGGGGCCGAGATCTTTGCAGAGAGGATGAGGAAAAGGCTCTGCCCTGAAAAGATATCGGGGAAGAGATGGCTCGAGATCCACAAGGCTGCCCATCTCTGCGGGATACCGACAAACGCGACCATGCTCTATGGCCATATAGAGCGATATGAAGACAGGGTTGACCATTTGACACGGCTGCGGGACCTTCAGGATGCTACGAGAGGCTTTCAGGCCTTCATCCCCCTGGCATATCATCCAAGGAACACCGAAATAGGCGGTTTCTACACCTCGGGGATCGATGACCTCAAGACGATCGCCATCAGCAGGCTCTTTCTCGATAACTTCCTGCACATTAAGGCCTACTGGATCATGCTCGGGGAAAAGATAGCACAGCTCTCGCTGCTCTTTGGTGCGGACGATCTCGACGGGACAATCATCGAAGAGAAGATAACCCATTCAGCAGGCGCAATGAGTGGTGAAGGGTTAACAAAGAAAGAGCTTATCACCCTAATAAAGAAGGCCGGAAAAGTCCCTGTCGAGAGGGACGCCTTTTACCATCCCGTTATCCCTTTCTCGCGCAGCAGACGATAAATCTCCTCCGTCACCCTTCTCACCCTTAATCCGGATAGTCCATCAACTTTGAGGACCTGGCTTCCACTTCGAAGGCAAGAGTCGGGAATATTGGCCGGCAGAAACTCATCGCATCTTCAAGGCTTCAATCCATGCCTGCCTTACCATCGCTTGCAACGCTAAGGTCAATACAATTAACCCTAATACTTTTCACCTCCGCAGTCTGAAAAGAAGAGGCCTGTCATCTCCGGATAGGGACCTCTTCACTTCGTCTTTCAGACTTATAGAGACAATTACTTTGCCATCGGTGACTCTGTAACGAATGTCAAGGACATCGGCATATCCAACGTCTAAAGGATAATAGAGCGGCCTCACTTCGTAGCCGATCGTATCGCCTGAGGGTCCGATAATCCTACTCACCTGGGATTGGTGAAAGGATCGATGGAATTTAACAAAATTCTCTGCCTCCTCAAGCGCCTCAGGTCCGGGGACATTGCTCTTTGTCTGGTAATCAAAATCAGGGGCATAGACCTCAAAGACATAGGGGTCTTCCTCTTTGTCGAGTATTGCGACGTTCTCAAGATCGCTGCTGTATCTGCCACCGTAGAGTATGAGCGTATACGTTCCCGTTACCTCAGTATCCTTCGCGACCCCTGTTCTCAAATACCTCCCGGTAGCGCAGGAAGAAGAGGTCAGAAGACAGGCAGCACCAATGAATATAAGCAGAAGATTTCGCAGTGGGTTATTCATAATACATACCCTCTTGTTGAGACGCCTCCCTGTTTTTCAGCATATCACAGAATTCCTTAGCTTGCATTGTTCTTCCTTGTCTCACCAGGCACCGACTTCCGCTTCTTGGCAAGAGCGTAGCCCTCTGTGGGTATTGGGTTATCTGCAAGAAGGATGTCCCAACCATCACGTACGGGCCATCACAAAAAAGGGCGCGTGGTTCGAAGTAAAAAGCACAGGGTCTCTTTTCAGAATCGCTGAAATGGCGCGGTCTCTCCTGAATTCAGTATTGAGGAAGCGCCTTACCCTTCTCCTGTTCCACTCCTTTGGATGAGAGAATTCCGTGTAGAGCGAGAGGTCTCCTTCATAAAACGTTCGCGTCTTAAACGTGTGCGTTTCCGGACCGAAAAGAGGCATATTGAAGATCGCGACATTAAGGAAATCGATGTCGTCACTATGTCGTGCGGTAAACTCAAGGGTCTTACGAGCCGATGGCGAGGCTTCCGGCGGCGTGCCAAAAAGAAGATAAACATAGGTAGCGATCCCCGCCTTCTTCAGGGTTTTAAGGGCAAGAGATGCGGTCCCAAGCTCGATCCCCTTCTGCAACTCATCAAGCACAGCCTGGTCCCCGGATTCCAGTCCCAGTTTGAGCATCACGCAGCCCGATGCTTTGAGGGCCTTGCAGAAATCGATATCAGTTAGAGAAGGAGTGATCCTGACAAAACCATACCAGGGAGCATTGAGGGGGCTGCCCGAAAGTGCCCTTAACAGTTCCGTGCTGATTGCGTTATCGAGGAGATGAACAAGAACGGGCTTTGATCTTTTAACGATCGCCTGGAGGTCGGCCAGGACGCTGTCAGTCTGCACCGGTACATAGGCATTCCTCTCGGCCCTTTCAGGGCAGAAGGAACATCTCCGCCAGGAGCAGCCACGTGACCCGCTATAGGGAACAATCAATCCGGGCGAGAGGTAGTGATCCAAGGGCAGGCTGTCATAGACCGGCGTAACATGGCTGCACGGTGCTCTATCGATCCCGGCAAGGGAAAGCAAGGGAATTTCTCCAGGCCCCGCAACGAGGCGGTCCACGAGACCCTGGAAGGGATCTTTCCAGCCCGGTCTCTTCATCCATGAGGTGACAAGTCCGCCTCCGAGAATTATCGTCAACTCAGGCCGCCTCGATCTCAAGAAACCGATCATCGAGAAGGCGCAGAGCGCCTGGCTCAGGAAGTTCAGAGAGAAGCCGACTATTGACGGCTTTTCCTTTTCGAGAATCCCCGTAAGCCTCTTTTCAAAATAGGGATAAAAAAGGTTGCCCTCAGGATTTTCAGCGGCCCTGACAAGATCAGCACTCCGCAGGGGAGAAAGCTCCCGGTCTTCATAATTCGCAAGGCCGGCTCTGCAGGTCCCGACACCTGAACTTCTCAGGACGCGATTGAGGTCGTGGACCATCCTTTTGTACCGGTCAGGAACACGATAGCTGCGCCAGTCTCTCAAAGATTCAAGGTTTCTGAAACGATCCCGGAGTGCCCGCGAAGTCCATCTGTCCGCCGCCGTAGCCTTCACCGCGTGGGGATGCTGAAGGAGATGGAGAAGCCCCTCGATATTGGCATCGAGGATCCTGTGCTTCACTCCGTATGAAAGCAAGGCTCCCGAAAGCTTCGAGATGCCGGCCGGGGGCTCGGAGGGCTTTGCAAC
>DASRZP010000123.1 GCA_035686305.1 Thermodesulfovibrionales bacterium
GGCCCTGTCAAGAGGTTTTGACTTGGCGTCAGGTTTCATATAGAATTATTACCCATGAAGGTCGGTTTCCTCTATGATGACGTATTCCTCGGACATGAGGCTCCTTATCCGCATCCTGAGTGCAAAGAGCGCCTCATCGCAATCGTCGATACCCTGAAAGGTTCTCCTCTCTGGGAAAAGCTCATCCATATCAAGCCGAGAAGGGCCGAATTGAGCGAGATCGAGATGGTGCATCATCGGCACTATGTTGAGAAGGTCAGGAAATTCCGGCAGGGTTATCTCGACCCCGACACCTATGTCTCTTACGGCAGCCTCGACGCGGCCCTCTTTGCTGCAGGCGCGGTGATGGAGGCAGTCGACGGGTGCAAGCGCGGCGATATCCTGAGGGCCTTTTGCGCTGTCAGGCCGCCGGGTCATCACGCCGAGGCCGACAGGGCAATGGGTTTCTGCCTTTTCAATAATATTGCGATAGGCGCACGACACGCACAGGAGGCGGGCTACGGGAAGGCCTTCATTATCGACTTTGACGTCCATCACGGAAACGGTACCCAGCATACCTTTGAAGATGACGACAGGGTCTTTTATTTCAGCACCCATCAATATCCCCATTATCCGGGCACGGGCAGCACAGAAGAGAAAGGAAGGGGAAAGGGGGAGGGGTTCACCTGCAATATCCCGATGTCAGGAGGTTCCGGCGATAGGGAATATAGAACTGCCTATCACGATGTCCTGCCTGGCCTGGTGAAGGGATTCAAGCCGGATATTCTTCTCGTCTCAGCAGGGTATGATATTCACCAAGACGACCCTCTCGCATCCATTCGGGTCTCTGACGATGGAATCAGGAGTATTGTCAGTGCCATTCTTTCATTTGCCTTGCCCACGGTCTTTGCACTCGAAGGCGGTTATAATCTCCGCTCCCTCGCGAGGTCGGTCTCCATCACCATCGAAGAGATGATGAAGGACTGATGGTCCGTTAGGGAGGTAAACGAGCCTGTGTAATTCATTTATGACTTCGAGCACCGAGAAGCGGATGTCGGCCAGGTGAGAAGCCGGCTGAATGATCTCGGCTAGAAATGCCTCTCCCGCTTAAAGACGACAACCGCCAGAGGCGGCAGGGTGATGCTTAGGCAGTACGGTCTCAGCTGGAAAGGCTCATGCTTTGCGAGGACCCCTCCCCCATTCCCCATGTTGCTTCCTCCATAATAGACAGAATCGCTGTTCAGGATCTCCCGGTAAAAACCCGGCTCAGGCACGCCTATCCGATACCCCAGACGCGGCACCGGCGTGAAGTTGCAGACAAACACCGTGAAGTCTGATGGGTCCTTAGCCCTCCTCAGGAAAGAGACGATGCTTCCTTCGACATCATGAAAATCTATCCACTCGAAGCCTTTGTAGTCGAAGTCTATCTCATGGAGAGAAGGTTCTGACCGATAGATCCTGTTGAGTTCCTGCACAAACCTCCTGAGTCTCTCGTGAGGATCGAACTCGAGGAGGTGCCAATCAAGGCTTTTATCAAAGTTCCATTCATCCCACTGGCCGAACTCTCCACCCATGAAGAGGAGTTTCTTTCCAGGGTGGCCGAACATGAATCCATAGAGTAATCTCAGGTTGGCGAACTTCTGCCATATATCACCGGGCATCTTGCTCAGCAGCGATCCCTTCCCGTGCACCACTTCGTCATGGGAGAGGGGCAGGGCAAAGTTCTCGGTGAAGGCGTAAAGGAGACTGAAGGTGAGGTTGCCATGGTGATATTTTCTGTGAACGGGATCTTTTGAGAAATATTCGAGGGTATCGTTCATCCAGCCCATGTTCCATTTCATGCTGAATCCGAGGCCGCCGAGATACGTCGGTTTCGAAACATGGGGCCATGCAGTCGATTCTTCAGCGACCGTGAGGATCCCCGGATAGTACTGATGCGATACCTCGTTGAACTTCTTGAGGAAGTCGATGGCTTCGAGGTTCTCTCTCCCTCCGTACACATTCGGAATCCATTCGCCCTCTTTCCTCGAATAATCGAGATAGAGCATGGACGCAACAGCGTCGACGCGAAGACCGTCAATATGGTATTTGTCAAACCAGAAGAGTGCATTCGAAAGGAGGAAGCCTCTCACTTCAGCCCTTCCGTAATTGAAGATCTTTGTCCCCCAGTCAGGATGGAAGCCCTTCCTCGGGTCTTCATGCTCATAGAGAAAGGTTCCGTCAAAGAATCCGAGGCCGTGTCCGTCTGTCGGAAAGTGGGCCGGGACCCAATCGAGGATCACACCAATTCCCTCCTGATGGCATCGGTCGACAAAATACATGAAGTCCTTCGGTTCACCGAACCTGCTTGTCGGCGCAAAATACCCGATGGTCTGGTACCCCCAGGAGGCATCGAGGGGATGCTCATTGATCGGAAGGAGCTCTAAGTGGGTGTACCCCATCTCCTTCACGTAAGGGATGAGTCTCTCCGCAAGTTCACGATACGTTAGCCACCGCTCCTTTTCCCCCGGTACCCGCATCCATGAGCCGAGATGGACCTCATGGATTGAAATGGCGGATTCGAGCCATGGTGTCCGGCTTCTCCCTTCAATCCATGAAGCGTCACCCCAGGGGTACCCGTTGATGTCGTATACCAGTGATGCGCTCTTGGGTCTCAGTTCGAAAAAGAAGCCGAAGGGGTCTGATTTCTGGATGACATATTTCTGGATCTTTGACCTCACCTCGAACTTATAGGGCATCCCTTCAGGAATTCCCGGAATAAAGACCGACCATATTCCCGAAGAGCCTAAGGACTGCATGGGGTGTATCTTAGCGTTCCAGTTATTGAAATCGCCGACAACGCTTACCCGTTTTGCATTGGGAGCCCATACGGCAAAATGCACGCCCTTAACACCGTCTATCTCTACCATCTGGGCGCCGAGCCTCTCATACTGCTTGAGGTGGCTGCCTTCACCGATGAGGTGGAGATCAAAATCGGTCAGTATCGTCTTCCTTTTGTCAGTTTTCATGACCCCTGTCCCGCTCATTCTACCGTGAACGGTCCTTCTTCTTCTGAAAATCTACCTTCACGACCTTGGAATGATCGGAACAGTGTCTCGTCTTTGCAGATTCTCTGTCGCAGGCTTGCATATTCCTATCCGCTGTCTCGGCAGCCGGCTGTGGTGCGATCATGAACTGGGCGTTGAGCTCGGGAGAGTAAATAAGAACGATATCGTCGGCCGGTATGTAACACTTGTGGGGGGCCGTGCCGAAGACGAGGGAAGTCGAGATGCCGGAATCGTCCCAGGAGAAACGCATCTTGGTGTTGAAGACGAGGACGATACCGTTCTTCATTTCGTCCTCGGTAAAACCCCGTGCCCCGATCACCACCCTGTCGGAATACCGCACGACGATGAAAACACGGCCGATGAGATCGAGCATCCCGTAAAAGACGGTCTTCTTGAGTTCGTTCATTGATTCCGGCATGCTATGAAATTGTAACAGATTGCAGAAGGTTTTTGATATTCCATCTCTTGCGTATTGCCCTGAGACTTTCTCTTAATATATAATGATGGTGTTCCCGGGTAGCTCAGCCGGCAGAGCGGGTGGCTGTTAACCACCTTGTCGGGGGTTCGAGTCCCTCCCCGGGAGCTTAACCTTTTCAGTCCTTTTTTTCAGGGCTGCCTTCGCCCCCCTTGAATACCAGTTTTCACCTGATCAAGCATGTCGCAATCGAAACGGAAATTCTTGTCATGTGTCGTCGAGCAATTCCAGGGTAATAGCCGACGGTGTTGGTTGCTTTCGGCATTCAATGGTCAGTAGCGCCATTCCTCAGAAAAGATATTTTTGTCGAGAAGTATGCACAGCCCCTCAAATACGATTAAGGCAGTCTTAGCGTCTAGGATTCAATAAATAATCGTTCCTGTTATTTTTGATCAATTATTTTTTTCAGGTGATTAAACCCCGACGCCGCAGTGGGCCAGCCCGCATAAAATGCAATATGCGTAATCGCGGCTACAAGCTCCTCCTTCGTGAGGCCGTTCTCAAGAGCCTTTTTAAGATGAAAATCAACTTGCTCGATACGATTTAGCGCCACTAAGCATGTAACGGTAATTAAGCTCTTATCGCGCTGCGAGAGGCCGGGGCGTTTCCAGATGTCACCGAAAAGGAAATCCTGTGTAAGTTTCGCAAATTCCGGTGCTATAGCCGTTAAGTCATCTATCGCTCTTTGTTGTTCGCTGCTGTTTGCCATATGTATCTCCCTTCTCTTTGTTTGATTACCTCATCTTGGTCATCCTATCCGCCAATTCGTATGCTATCTCTCCTGCCTCGATCCTACAAAGACGTGATATGTGACTGCGTCCCAGGCATTGTGAATGCCCACAAACAGAAGCAGCAGTACTGCAGCGCCTACGAGAAACAGGGCTGGGCGCGTATGGGAGCTAACCGAGAATGCCGATATGGCCAGAACCGCGTATGCCACAATGGAAGCAGAACATGAAATAACCAGTCCTCTAACACAGGTTTATAGGCGTTTTGCACGCGCATACGCCTGGCCACGACCACGACGTACACTACACCACAGAGAGCCACTAATCCCCAAAGGACTGAAACAGATGCAAGCCCGTTCCATGGCGCGTTTCCAATCGCCGAAAGCAACAGCACGACACCAAAATGCACAATCGTAGGCGTCGCAAATGCGGCGCCGGCCGCTTGCGCGTCACCTACGATCGGTTTTGCGGCTATGAGAGTAATGACAACGAACTGCAAGCCGATCAGGGCGCCGGCAGAGGAGCCGACGATTACATAGAAGTTTTCCCATCCGTTGAGCACTGTCATGATTGATCCACCTCCTTCGTAACACCCATATGCTACAACTCTTTCTCAGCCCTCTATGACATATGACTCGCTTGTCGATTCCTGTGCTATTCGAATGGGTTATATCCTGGTTTCAGGACGTCCATAAAGGTATTGATGCCGCTCAGGCTGCAGGGAAATCCGCATGGCGTATAACTGCACAAGGATTTCCTTGATTTCATTAATAGTCAAACCGGCATCCAGCCCTTCGTTCAGGGCAGTTTTCAGTTTCTGCAAATAACCGTTGGCGGTGAAGGCCGCAATGGTGACGATCTTTTCCTGTTTTGCCTTCAAGCCTTCTTTTTTCATGGTCTGTGCCTCCGAAATGGTTGCAATGCTAAACACTGAGATAAAAATGCCTGCCAGAATTGCTATGCGCATCGTGCCGGTGAACCAATCGGCCAGTCCTTTGCCGGAAGGCTGTGAGCGCCTTCTTTTGATTTCCATGTCTCACTCTTGATTTAAGGGCGCAGCAGCGTTTTGATCGCGCGGCGCTCGTCCATTGCGCGATAGCCCTCCGCAACCTGGTCAAGCGGGAGGGTCAGGTCGAACACCTTGCCGGGATTGATCTTCCCGTTCCACACCAGATCGATCAGATCAGGCAGGAAGCGGCGCACCGGGGCAGGCCCGCCGTGGAGATGAACATGAGCGAAGAACAGCTCCTGGCCGTTCAGCTCGACCCCGTGCGGGACTCCGACGTAGCCCACGTATCCGCCCGGGCGTGTGGAACGGATCGCCTGCATCATCGACTCCTGGGTGCCGACGCACTCCAGCACCGCGTCAGCGCCGATCCCCTTCGTCAGCTCCTTAATGCGGGCAACGCCCTCGTCACCGCGCTCGGTCACGATGTCGGTCGCGCCGAACTCGCGGGCAAGCTTCTGCCGCGCCTCGTGACGGCTCATCGCGATGATACGCCCGGCGCCCATCTGCTTGGCGGAGAGCATGCCGAGGAGTCCGACCGCCCCGTCACCGACGACTGCGACTGTCTTCCCCGGTTTCACGTCAGCAGCAACAGCGGCAAACCACCCGGTGCCCATGACGTCTGAAAGCGTTAGAAGGCTCGGGATCAGGTCGCCCGAAGGAACCTCCGGAGTGGCCACCAAGGTGCCGTCCGCAAGCGGGACGCGCAGGAGGGGTGCCTGCGCACCGCCGACGAGTTCCCGATGTTGGCAGGACGACTGGTAGCCAATCTGGCAGTGGGGACATGTGTTGTCTGAAGTGAAAAATGAACCGATGACAAACTGGCCGCGCTTGATCGAGGTGACCGAGCTGCCGAGCTCCTCAACAATGCCGCAGTACTCATGCCCCATCGGGGTCGGCCCGCTGCTGGTCGACTGGATGCCGCGGTAGGGCCACAGGTCGGACCCGCACACGCAGGCGGCCGAGATCCTGATGATAGCATCCGTCGGTTTGATGATTGTCGGCGTGGCGCGCTCCTCGAAACGTATGTCGCGCGGACCGTAGAGAATTGCTCCTCGCATGATTTTTCTCCTCCTTTACATCTTGTATCCCGGTTTTTTGCAGAGCTTCCCTGGGCCGTTCAGAATGTCCGGCTCGTAAACCTTCTCCTTCCAGTCCTGTGATCTGACTTCTTCGATGGAGACGGAAACCGATTCTCCGACAAGAAATTTACGGCGGTCCAACATGGCAGGACCCTGCTCTTCCTGCTGGTTCTTTGTCTGTTGAGAAACACTTTCTTTGATGTCCATTTCTTTCTCCTTCCCGGCTTCTCTGAGGCTTACACTTTTCCCCCCATTTCATATGCCTGGGTCATCGCCTTACTTCCTTTGATATCTCCCATATTCCATGCGCCGGTTCCATAGATGATCCCCTTTTCCCTTGCCCCGGTAAGGCAGGAGGTAAATCCTCTGAATCCTTCCAGGGTCCTTTCCATTGCCTGCTTCCTGCTGTCCGCGGCAGTCACAATGAAATACATCTCCTTATTGCTGATCTCGGCATATCTCGCACATGTTCTGTCGATCAATGTTTTCATCTGTGCGTTCATGGTGTAAAAATAGACAGGCGTTGCCATCACGAGCACGTCGGCAGCTACCATTTTATCCAGGACCTCAGCCATATCATCCTTCTGAACACACATGCCCCCGTTGCTCTGACAAACACCGCATCCAGTACAATAAGTGATCTTTTTGTCCCGTAAGAATATCTTCTCCGCCTGATGACCTGCTTCTCTAGCCCCGTGCATGAACCGATCGCATAACAGATCGGAATTCCCGCCTTTTCTTGGGCTTGCTGACAATATTAATACCTTTTTTGTCATATACGTCATCCTCTTCACATTTTATCAGTCTTCGAGCTGCGCTACGTACCGCTTATAGGCCGGTCCTTTTCTCAAGTGCTTCGGGGTATCGCGCCCCCTGAATTGTGATCTTTGAAGCGACGCTGTCGATTTCACGCAGGTCCTCGGAGGTCAGTTCGACGTTCACTGCTCCGATGTTCTCGTCCAGCCGCGAAAGCTTTTTGGTCCCAGGAATCGGCACTATCCACGGCTTCCGGGCAAGAAGCCAGGCGAGCGCTATCTGAGCAGGTGTCGCTTTCTTTCGTCCTGCGACCTTGCGAAGCAGATCAACCAGGGCCATATTAGCTTTCCGGGCCTCCGGCGTAAAGCGCGGAACAATGTTGCGGAAGTCGGACTTATCAAATGTCGTTTTCTCGTCGATCTTTCCCGTAAGGAAGCCTTTACCAAGAGGACTGAATGGAACGAGCCCGATTCCGAGTTCCTCAAGAGTCGGCAGCAATTCCTCTTCAGGCCGTCTCCACCAGAGTGAGTATTCGCTCTGAATTGCTGTTACCGGCTGGACCGCATGCGCGCGGCGGATCGTTTTCACTCCGGGTTCGGAAAGACCGAAGTGCTTGACCTTCCCCTCCCGAATCAGTTCCTTAACTGTCCCAGCCACTTCTTCGATCGGCACATTAGTATCTACACGGTGTTGATAGTAGAGATCGATGGCATCGACCCTGAGTCGCCTGAGCGAGCCCTCGACGCTCAGTCTGATCTGCTCGGGGCGACTGTCTTGGACCTGCTGCCCGTCGGAACCCGTCGTGATCCCGAACTTGGTGGCTATTGCCACCTTCCCGCGGAAAGGAACAAGAGCCTCGCCGACTAGTTCCTCATTCGTATAGGGGCCATAAATCTCGGCAGTGTCGAAGAATGTGACCCCGCGTTCCACGGCTTTCCGGATAAGAGCAATCATCTCCTGCTCGTCTCCCGGCTGACCATAAGCAATGCTCATTCCCATGCAGCCTAAGCCAAGAGCTGAAACCTCCAAGTTGCTTTTCCCCAATTTGCGTTTTTTCATTGTTCCTCCTTTCACCTGTTTTAGGTCTGCTCTACTCATGATTTAATTTTAATTCTGAATAAAACAAAGGCGATAGTCCAATCCTGCTAATTTATTGCCTAATCGTCCGAGCTCTCGACAAATTGGTTGTTATGGTGAAGTGAGGACTGGTATTATTAAGAAAAGGAGGCATTAATGTATAAGCTGACCAAGAATCAGACAATTGAGGATAACAACCTGAAAGTTGCGATTGAGGCCTTGGCAAAGAGTATTGCCCGACGGACTGATAAACCAGACCGGATCATGACCGCGATCCCGGGCTTGTCACTTTTTCGGCGGCATGATTCTTCCTGACGCTGGCCCTGAAATATCCGTTGTCCTTCACTACCTCCACCGTGTAGTAGGCTCTTACGTGCCAACGGTCGAGGATCTCCTCGGCCTGCCTGAGGAGGGAATCCTCCGTTGACCGTCCATC
>DASRZP010000124.1 GCA_035686305.1 Thermodesulfovibrionales bacterium
TATGATCTACTGGGAGGCCCTGAAGCCGAAGCCCTTCAAGTCCATGGTGACCACGGCAAAGGAGGATAGGGAGTACCGGAGGGAACTGGGACAGGGCAGCACGATGAAGACGATCCGGAAGATAGCGACGGCACCCTTTGTTGGATTGGCCTATATCGCAGCCCTTCCCGCGGCCTTTCTGTTCGCCCTTGGTGTTGCGGCAGTGAACGGACTTCTGAGTCTGGCAGGGAAGGAGGCGTCCTTTGGCTGGAGACCCGTTGAAGCCTATCTGACGGGCAGGAAGAGGAGGAAGGAAGAGAACAAAGAGCATGAAAAGAAGGAGGAGAAATAGGCTGGAGGCCTGATTAAGAAGTGGAGAACCCGCAATCCCCGGGAGTCCCTGAACTGACCGGGGTAGCTCAAAAGGAGGCTGGATCTATGAAGAAGATCTCAGTACTTGTAGTAGTCATAGGGATATCCCTTTTCTTTGGCGCATCCCTTTTCGCAGCAAACCAGGCGGCAAAGGCCCCTGATATGGTCACACTTGACAGCATAAGCACCACGTACGAGCCGGTATTCTTCACCCATGAGCGGCACGTCTCTTTGGCAGGTGACTGCTCGGTGTGTCATCATGAGCACCAGAGCATCAAGAGCCTGCCATGCAAGGACTGCCATTCCCTGCCGTCTTCAGCTTTTGAAAGCTCGCTGACGAAGAATTTCACGGCTTGCAGGAATTGCCACGGCAGTGCCTCGCCCGATACCCCTGCTGTTCCGGGTCTTAAGGTCGCTCTCCACCAGACATGCTTCCAGTGCCACAGGGGCATGGGAAATATTGGTGCTGATCCGAAGGGCTGCACGGAGATCTGCCACGCGAAAAAGGAACAGAAAATAACTAAAAAATAACGAACCTGCTTGAAGGAGGAGCCATGGCAAACAGACGGAAAGAAGACAATCATCAAGAGAAGACCGGCAAAGGCCGGTCAATCAGCAGGAGGGCCTTTCTGGGGAGCGTGGCTGGTGCGGGTGGAGCAGCCATGCTCGCTGGCCCGAAAAAGGTCCTCGGCTACCAGGAGTTCACCGGCTGGCCGAACAGCAAGGGATGTCTGACAGACCTGACTCGCTGCGTCGGCTGCAGGAGCTGCGAGAAGGCCTGCAACGAAGCAAACCATTTACCAGCGCCGAAGCTACCCTTTGACGACAAGTCGGTGTTCGAAGAGCAGAGAAGGCCGAATTACCAGGCCTATACCGTTGTAAACCGTTACGAGAACCCCAAGGATAAGAACAGCTTTGTCTTCAGGAAGATGCAGTGCAACCACTGCAAGGAACCGGCATGCGCAACTGCCTGCCCGATCCATGCCTATTCCAAGACGCCCGAAGGCGCGGTCTTCTATGATGAAAACCTCTGTTTCGGGTGCAGGTACTGCATGACAGCCTGTCCGTTCTATGTGCCTGCCTTCGATTACTGGAGCGCCCTGGAACCGAAGATCGTAAAGTGCACTATGTGCTTAGACAGGATCAAGGCCGGCAAGATGACGGCCTGCGCAGAGGCTTGTCCTGCGGGCGCCATAACCTTCGGCAAGAGGACCGACCTGATCACCATTGCCAGGGAGAGGATCAAGAAGAACCCGGACAGGTACATCGACCATATCTATGGAGAACATGAGGTCGGAGGGACAAACTGGATGTACATCTCGGGCGTGCCCTTTGAGCAGCTCGGATTTCCTACGAACCTTCCGACAACGCCCCTCGTTGAACAGACAAAGGGCTTCCTCTCGTCGGTCCCAGTGGTGCTCACTGTCTGGCCTGCCCTCTTCGGTATGTGCTATACCGCCCTGCGCCACAGGACGGGAGCAGAGAACGAGGAGGAATCACATAAGGGAAAGGAGGATGCAAAAAATGGCTGACGGTTACGCAGTAAAATCAGACAATTTCAGATCATGGTTCATGGACAAGCTGCTCATGGGGATGACCTGGCCCGAATACGCCAGGAGCCTTGTGACTCCCTTCAACACGATAGCCGCGATCATCCTGAGCGTCGGAATTCCCCTTATCGTGATGCGGTTCGTTTACGGCCTCGCCTTTGTGACGCATGCCTCCGACGTTTACCCGTGGGGACTGTACCTCGGCTGGGGGCTCTTCGGCGGGGTCCCTCTCTCAGCCACCGGTTTTGTCATGGGCACGGCCTATTACATCTTCGGGTTCAAGGCGTACCGCCCCGTGGTGAGACTCGCGCTCTTGGCGGGCTTCCTCGGTTACCTCTTCGCCGTCATCTACCTCCTCATCGATCTCGGGAGGCCCTGGAGGATCTACTACCCGATGATCATAGGCTTTGGTACAGCCTCTGTCCTGTTCCTCGTGGCCTGGCACGTCGCATTGTACCTGACGGTGCAGATCCTTGAATTCAGCCCCGCCATTCTCGAATGGTTGAGGTCGAGGAGGGTCAGGAAATGGTTAGAGATGATGACCATCGGCCTGACGATCGCCGGCATTGTCCTCTCTACGCTCCACCAGTCTGCGCTCGGGGCGATGTACCTCCTTGCGCCAGGCAAGCTCCATCCCCTGTGGTACTCATCGTACATCCACATCTTGTTCCTCAGTTCAAGCATCTATGCAGCATTCTCGATGGTCATCATTGTGAGTGCCCTTTCGAAGCGCTTTCTGAGGGAGAGGTGCGGACCGAGCTTCCTCCAGAACATCGACAGGCTAACTGTAGGACTCGGCAAGGCCGGCTGCGTCGCAATGTTCGTCTACTTCGCTCTCAAGATAATCAGCGTCATGCACGATAACAACTGGCACTATCTCAACACCCCCTATGGTTACTGGTTCCTCGTCGAGGTCCTCGCCTTCGTTCTCCTGCCCGCTCTCGTATACACCTTGGGGGTTAAGACCAATAATCCGACGATAGTCCGCCTGGCGGCTTTCTGGGCGGTTGCGGGGATTATCATGAACAGGATCAACGTCTCGATCATCGCCTTGAACTGGGACCTGCCGGAACACCTCCATCACATTATCCCTCCATGGAGGGAAGCAACCGTTGTGCTTACGATAGTCACGATACACATCCTGATCTTCCGCTGGATCCTCAATCGCATGCCCGTTCTCAGAGATGAACCGGGTTATGAAGATCATTAGAACATGGCGTTGTGAAAGTTCTATCAGGGAGGGACACCTGACCACAGTGTCCCTCCCCCATCCCGTGTGCGAGACAGAGATGCACGAGCTTGATACGCGGTCGAATGAAAGGGGGCAGACATGAAGTGGGCAGCAAGAACAATCTTCCCGGCGTTATGCTGTGCCGCGATATTGTTGCTCACTGTCCCGCCTACCCGTTCCGAGGACCGCGTCTTCTCCCCTGAGACCCGGAATTGCCTGGAATGCCACGGCAAGAAGGGGATTATCAAGACCTTCGAGAGCGGTGAGAAGATATCGGCGTATGTTGACGCCACGGCATTTGACGCCTCCGTCCACCGGTCTCTCTCATGCTCCGACTGCCACGACGAATTCTCGCAGGGGAAACATCCGAACCGCAGGTTCAGGGACAAGGAGCAGTACAGGACGAAATCAGCAAGACTTTGCCTGCGCTGCCACAAGGAAAAGGAGATAAGTACAACGCCGGCACACGCAGGTCTGCAGTATGCTGACGGCAAGATCCACGCATGCACAAACTGCCACAGTCCGCATTCAGTTGCGCGCGTGGCCGGAACCAGGCGGTTTATTAGCGAAGAGCAGTACTGCATGGGCTGTCATGTCCATGATGCAAAGATTCTCTTCAGAGACGGTGAGAC
Source organism: Thermodesulfovibrionales bacterium (assembly GCA_035686305.1). Lineage (NCBI taxonomy): Bacteria > Pseudomonadati > Nitrospirota > Thermodesulfovibrionia > Thermodesulfovibrionales > Thermodesulfovibrionales bacterium. The sequence goes on from DASRZP010000124.1 coordinate 3,765, forward strand.
GCTGTCAGTGAAGACAGACGCTGAAGACTTGCGGGGATCGGTCCATGGAAAACTGAGCTGCTCAGATTGCCACTTCGGGTTTTCCCATGAGGAACATCCCATGAGGAACTTTCGGTCGAGAAGGGAGTACTCCCTTGCCCTGTCGGAAACTTGCAGGCGGTGCCATTATGACAAGTATACGAAGACCCTCGAGAGCACCCATTACACCATATTGAGCCAGGGGAATCTCAAGGCGCCGACATGCACGGACTGCCACGGCTCCCACTCCATATCGGGGTTTGAAAAAGAGCGAACATTGATACCTCAGAGATGCCGGAAATGCCATCCCGACGTATATGAAATCTACGCAAAGAGCGTCCACGGAATGGCCCTTTCGACCGAGAGGAATAGTGATGTGCCGGTCTGTACAGACTGCCATAAAGCCCATGATATCGGGAATCCCCTCTCCGCAGCATACCATCAGAGGATACCCGAGATGTGCGGCAATTGCCATGCCAACAAGGTAATAGCAGAGCGATACGGCCTTTCGACGGATGTTGTGAAGTCCTATCTCGCCGATTTTCACGGCATTACCTTGAGGTTTTATCAGAAACAGCGGGAGACTTTGGACAAGCCGGCCAGACCCATTGCGGTCTGTACGGATTGTCACGGCACCCATAATATCATCAGCACGAGGGACACAGACTCGGCTGTGGTGAAGGCAAACCTCAGGAAGAGATGCCAGGAGTGCCATAAGGAGGCAAGCAAGAATTTTCCTGACGCATGGCTCTCCCACTATGAGCCGAGCATGAAAAAGGCGCCTCTCGTCTTTTTCGTCAACCTCGTCTATGAGATCTTTATGCCCTTCATGATCACAGGACTTTTTCTCCAGATCGCGCTCCACGTCTGGCGTTATGCGAGAAACCGGTAACGGAGGACAGAGATGGAAAAACCCCAGGAGAAGAGTGAAAACATGAGACGCTTCAGCCCCTATCGCATCATCGAACACTGGGTGAGCGCACTGACCTTTGCGGTCCTCGTGGCCACTGGCTTGTCCCAGAGGTTTCATGGTGCCGGGCTTTCGCAATGGATTGTTCTTACCCTTGGCGGGATAGATGCGGTGAGGCTTCTCCATCGGGCCGCCGGCCTGGTCCTCTTCCTGATCTTCTTTCAGCATGCCGTCGTGGCATTCTTCGGCGTGCTTTTCAGGAAATGGAGACCTTCCATGATAATCGAAAAAAAGGATTTTGTTGATGCGGTCGAAAACATGAAATACTATCTTGGCGTCACAGACCAGCCTGCTCTTTGCGATCGCTATAATTACAAGCAGAAATTTGAGTACTGGGGGATCCTTACCGGGGCGATCATCATGATGCTCTCGGGATTCGTCCTCTGGTTTCCGATCATCGTCACAAAATACCTCCCCGGTGAGATCATCCCTGCCGCAAAAGCCCTCCATACGAATGAGGCGATGCTCATCGTTCTCCTTGTAACCGTCTGGCATATCTATAACGCCATATTCAGCCCCGACATCTTTCCCCTCGACACGAGCATTATCACGGGATATATCTCGAGGGAGAGGATGGAAAGCGAGCATCCTCTCGAACTTGCCCGCCTCGAAGGCAGAGCTGCGGGCGATCTGTCGGGGGAGAGTCGTCATAAAGAGGAGGATGCTGTGGAGGCGATAGACATTCAGCGGGAAAGGGTGTGATATGATTATGATATAATATTTTCATGGGGGAGAAGAAAGGGAGCCTGCGGAAAAGGATAGCCTTGGCAATACTTTTCGGCATGTCCTTCATCCTGCTCAGCTATGCCGCAGTAAGCACTTACATTGTGAACACGACCATTGCAAAATCGCAGGAACATAAGCTCGCAATGGCCCGTCTCATACGGAACCGTATTGACACCGTCGTTCAAGAGAACATCAACCGTCTTTATGATATTTCTCTCTCTGGATCGGTGGATTTTACCGATAAGAATATAGAACCTGAAAGGAGGGCCGTCCGAATTGCTTACCGATACTCAATATTCAGGGACGGCGTCTTTCTTCTCGACCGTGGAGGGAATATCGTCCTGAATTATCCCGACCGTATAGGGGAGAGGGCGGTGAACGTACTGGGAGTTGAGCCGATAGGCAGGACAGTCTCCATGGGAAAGCCTGTTGTATCGAATCTCTATACCCTCAATCCATCGGGAAGAAAAGTCCTCTTTGTACTTGTCCCCCTGAGGGATCGAAACGGTGAATTTGCCGGGACTGCAGGCGGTGAGATCGACCCCACAGATCCTCTCCTGACACAGATGCTCAACCTCGTCGATTTAGGAGAAAAGGGGTTTATCGACATCATTGATTCAAACGGAATGATCATTGCCTCTTCGAAGGCTTCCCGGACTCTCACCCAGATTGACCATAACCGCGTCCTCAGCTCAATCATGGCTGAAAAAAGGGAGGTCGTGAGGAGATGTCATCATTGCCACGATTCAGGGAAGAGAAGGGAAAAGACGAACAATGTGCTGCTCTTTGTACCCCTCGAAACAGCTCCCTGGGGTGTGTCGATTCAGGAGTCTGAGGATGAAGTCTTTGCCCCTGCCCTTAAGTTAAGGAAAACGTTCATAGCGTTCGGCATCCTCTTTCTCGGGACCGCATTGGCATTGACCATCGGGATCACCCGCAGTATTGTCAACCCTATCAATGAACTTGCCTTAGCTGCCGACCAGATATCCAAGGGAGACATGTCGCACTCCGTAAAGGTCCACGGCAATGACGAGATCGGTGTTCTGAGTCAGAGCTTTGAGAGTATGAGGACAAAACTCCTCGAATCTCTCGAAAGCATCAGAAAACATAATCTCGAGCTCGAGAGCAGAGTGAGAGAGAGGACGATACAGATCGAGAAAAGCCAGGACAGGGTTAAGAATCTGCTGGAGCAGGTCATCACAACGCAGGAAGACGAACGAAAGAGGATCGCCCGGGAACTCCATGACATGACTCTCCAGGACCTGTCGGTCATTCTCATGAAGATCGACATGTGCAAGCTCCGCCCTGATCAGATCAGCAGCGAAAAGGTCGACGAGATGCGGAACATAACCATGAAGTCCCTTGACGGAGTAGTCAAGATCATCCAGAACCTGAGACCGTCCCTCCTCGACGATCTCGGCATGAAGTCCGCAATCAGATGGCTTCTTGACAATCACCTGAAAGAGAAGGGTGTGGAGTATTTCTTCAACGTAATTGGGGCCGAAGATATGCGCTTCCGGCCGGAAGTCGAAATAACGCTTTTCAGGATCATCCAAGAGGCAATCATGAACATAGCAAAACACTCGAAGGCGGAGCATGTCTTTGTTATCTTCAGAATGAATAACACTAACGTTCATGTGGACATAGAGGACGACGGTGCAGGTTTTGATTTTGAGTCCCTATTCCATCAGACCATGCATAACACGAAAGACAGAAGGGGACTCGGTCTCCTGGGCATGATGGAAAGGGTCTCCCTTATCGGAGGCGACATCAAGATCTGTTCTTCACCGGGGAAAGGGACGAGAATAACGGTGAAATTTCCCCTGGAATTCACAGGAACAGAAGATGCCTAAGACACGGGTCCTGATCGCAGACGACCACGCAATGGTGAGGGAGGGGATCGTGGCATTCCTCCGTCTTTGCGATGATATTGAAGTTGTGGGGGAGGCGGCTGATGGTCTCGAGGCAGTCGAGAAAACGGGCAAGCTCAGACCCGATGTGATCATTATGGACATCAATATGCCGAGATTCGGAGGACTGGAGGCGACGCTCGAAGTGAAGAGGATGAGCCCGGAAACGAAGATCCTCGTGCTCACGCAGTATGACGATAAGGAGTACATATCACGGTTCCTAAACGCCGGGGTTTCGGGGTATCTCCTCAAGAAAGCCGTAGGAAGCGACCTGATTACCGCATTGAGGGCGGTAAGTAAAGGGGAGACGTATCTGCACCCCTCGGTCGCGTCGGAAGTGGTTGCGGGTTTTCTGAAAAAAGACGGGAGCCACTGCGTTGAAGACCCCTATGAAAGACTGACTGACAGGGAAAAGCAGGTGTTGAAGCTCGTTGCCGAGGGATATACCCACAAGGAGATCGCCGATCTGTTGAACATCAGCGTGAAAACCGTGATAGCCCATCAGACAAATCTCAGTGAAAAGCTCGATATCCACGCCCGCGCAGGGTTGATCAAGTTCGCCATCCAAAGGGGGATCATAAAGATCGGTTCCTAGCAGAGGCCCATTTTTCGCTAGAGCGACTCTGCCCTCATAGTTCCCGAATTTGGTGCGATCAGCGCCCGCACTTCTTCCGCCGGTTGCCATTTGCAGGATTCTGCGGTATGCTTTAGTTGTGACCTGATCCGTGAGATTCTGTCTCTGGCAGGACAGAAGAAGATTCCCTTCCTTTTTCCAACGAACTCAGGGGGGGCAGGTCGGCAGCTTCCTTCAGCTGACAGGGGGTGAGACGGATGGAGAACGCTCTCACAACGGTACGAAGCCCGTTTTTGGGTCCGCAAATCGCGTATGCCCGCGGGCCCGAAAGCCTTCCGCGGGAAAAGCCTCCCTTGGAGGGTGAGTATATACCGCCCGAGTCTGTCCATTCCCAAGGAAGACAGCCCATTGATATCATTTTCAGGCTTTTCGTTGAAATCAATCTCCATAGGGGTGCCCTGACCGAGGAGAAGGAATATGAGCGGAGCCCTGCGTATGGAATCTCGGCTTATCAAAAATATGAGACATTTCCTCAGGAGCAAAGGATAAAGGGGAATTATATAGACATTATGATATAGTATCCTTCGGGGACGCTCGAGTTTCTTTTAATGCTTTCATCCTGTCGACTATGTCTTTCCCACAAAGGCAGGCTTATGCCAGACTGAAAATGCCTCCCGTAAATATCTCTCTGTCGATATTTGCTTCTATATCAAGCAGGTCGGCTTCTGTTATATCAAGCCTGATAAGGGCTTCAGGGTCAAGGGGGTAGTTCGGGTCTTTATCCATAACTCTGAGGGAGTGCTTGCTTACGAGGTAATCGGCAATATGGATGAGCGAGGTGATCCTTGTGCTGGAAAGAGAAGGGGTATGATGATAGGTTATCGCCTCCAGCACAACATCCGGAAGGTCCCAGTTGTCCGCAAGCCATGCCCCGATTACCGGATGTGTATGCCCGAGTACCTCTGTTTCGGCCTCGAGGAGCGATCCCCCCTCGGTAAACCGGTCCATCACCTTCCTGTATTCATCCGCAAAATAGGTATTCAGTACCAGGAAGCCGAGATCATGCAATATGCCGCATGCAAATATCTCATCGCCATATTCGAAATGAAAATCCCTTGACAGCAGTCTGGCGAGTATTCCTACAGCAATAGAGTGGCTGTATACACGCTGGGTCTTGAGCGGTTTATCCTGATTTTTGCTCTCGAATGCCGTCAGCAAGGCGATCCCCAGTGCAATGCTGCTCGTATTGCGGGTCCCTAGCCTGAATATGGCGTCACTTATTGTGGTAACAAGGTTTGCCGATCGGAAAAAGGCCGAATTTGCAACGCTCAGGACCTTTGCAGAAATCGAGGGGTCATGTTCGATGATCTCCTCAAGCCTGTCAATAGCGATCATGTCATCGCTCATGCGGTTGAGTATTTCCTGTGCGATATAAGGCACAGTAGGAAGTCTCGTTATCCGCTCTACAAAAAGCCGTGATAGTTCAATCATTGCATTCCGTTTTGCTCAGCCTAAATCATATGACCATATGCGTACAATATACAGTATCACTCCAGGAATAATCAAAATATGATTACAATCACAACCTGATGAAAGAGATGCCCGCCTGATCTTCCGCTAAGCAATTCTTATCCTCGAATTCTTGTTGTGATAAGATCTATACATGTCTGAAACATATATCGGCTGCAACGGGTTTCATTACGGCGACTGGAAGGGGAATTTCTATCCGTCCGATCTGCCTCAAAGAAAGTGGCTGGACTATTACTGCACGGTTTTGAAAACAGTTGAGCTGAACGTCACGTTCTACAGACTTCCGCTCGCTAGGACCTTTGAAAGAAACTCCTCCTGATTTCGCGTTCTCAGGAAGCTACTGGAGATGCTGAAGAGAGAAAATGAAGAGTGATTCGGGGGCAAAGAAGAAGGTCAGAGGAAGGGACCAACGGGCCGGTTTGAGTAGCATACAAAACAAGATGGCGAGCGACAGCGCCATGGATGGACCTGCCTCTCTCGCAGAACATTTGAGAGACCTGTACTCGGAGATCGAGCCCCTCATCGAGCAGTATACGAGTGCGGTCTGTCCTCAATGCAGGGAGGTCTGTTGCAGACAGAGATTCGCCTTCCCCGATGAAAAGGACCTCCTCTTTCTCAAGATCCTCGGCGCCGGGATTCCCACTTGTGACGTGAGCAGGCCCGATGACGGACCATGTCAGTTCCTCGGAAAGAAAGGCTGCGTCAAACCACGATGGTTGAGGCCCCTTCGCTGCACCTGGTTCTTCTGCGAGCCTCTCCTGAAGGCGATGGGAGAGGGAACGCCGAAGACCTTCCGGAAACTGACCGCGGTGTTGGGTGAGATCGTCAGAATCAGCAGCGAACTGCAGTCCGCTTATCTTCGTTCTGATATAAATCATATCCTCTCCCATCAGACAAGCGGTATCATGAAGCATGAAGATCAATAGGTCCTACGTCAGGAAAATGAGATACGCAATTCAGTGGGCCACGTTCTTCATGGTCACCTATGCCGGATGCCGTTTTCTTTTTTTTGCAAGGGATCTGGGTAATGGGATGCTGCCGTCAGTAAGCCGTCCCTCTTCTGTTGAGGGCTTTATGCCCATCGGCGCTCTTATGTCGCTCAAGCTCTGGCTCGCAGAAGGTATCTTCGATCCCGTGCACCCTGCGGCACTGACGATCTTCATCGGTGCGATCCTCCTCGCCGTGATCCTGAAAAAGTCCTTCTGCAGCTGGATATGTCCTGTGGGAGCACTCTCCGAGGCTGTCTGGAAAGGCGGGGCAAAGCTCTTCGGGAAGAATGTTATCGTTCCCCGGTATATCGACTATCCCCTCAGATCGGTCAAGTACCTCCTGACGGCCTTCTTTGTTTACATCATCGTAGTGAAAATGTCTCCATCGGATATCAGGGGCTTCCTGGATACTCCATACTGGAAAGTCTCTGACATCAAGCTTCTGAAGTTCTTCACCGAGATGTCGCTTACGACCCAGGTGACGCTTCTTTCGCTCTCTGCGCTGTCACTCTTCTACAAGAACTTCTGGTGCAGATATCTCTGTCCCTACGGGGGATTTCTCGGCCTGATGAGCGTGCTGAGCCCTGTCAAGATACGGCGGGACGAGAAGGCCTGCATCCACTGCGGCCTCTGCGCAAAGAACTGTCCTGCCCTTCTTCCCGTCGACAGGAAGGAGACGATCCGCTCGCCCGAATGCACCGGATGTCTCACCTGCGTGAGCTATTGCCCCGCAAAGGGAGCGTTGGATGAGACCGTGATCGGGGGGAGGACCGTCCACCCCTCAGTATATGCCGCCCTCGTTGTGGCCGTCTTCTTCGGTCTTATCCTCCTGTCACACGTAACGGGGCACTGGCACTCGTCGGTCTCGCCGGAAGAACTCCTGAGTCTTGTTCCTGTCGTCGATAACCTGACCCATCCATAGTCCTCTTTTCTTTGCATGTGATAGGAGTTCTTGAGGAACGTAAAGATACCCCAGACATAATTTGTGAACTTCGGTCAACAGCCCTTTGCCTCGAACCCTTCAAAGCGCTGCTCTTCTTCCGTTTTCCACTCCGGAGTGAATCGGTACTCTGACACGATCTCCTTGACAACCATGGTTTGAGAGCGATCCAGGTTTCTCAGCTTCTTCAGGAAGAACCACGACGAGACGAGAAGGGAAGCAAAGCCTGTAATCACCTCGAGAGAATGTCCTCTCCCTATCACATATCCGATGGCTGAACCTGCGAGGAGAGAGACAAAGGGGATTATGAAGGCAAAGAGAAAGCCCTTGACCTGGGTCTCCTGAGAGATGCCGACGGTCACCACGTCTCCGATGGCCGCGCCGGCCGTATTCTTCGCGGTCAGCAGGGACATATGACCTGCTCCTCCGCAAAGCCCGATCCGTCCGGCACCGCATCCCCGGCAGGATTCTCCTCCCTGGAGCATGACGATCGCCATGTTCCCCTCTAAGGTGATCACTCTGCCCGTCTCGGGAATAGAAGATTTCATAAGGACAGGATAATACCAGCGGGGAAATAGCGATATGATTTAAAACATATCTGACAGCCCAGGGGGAAGATCAGAGATTGCCTACGATCTTTCTTGCCCGGTATTCCCGTTCCTTGTGCATCACGAACATGCTGATGATCCTCTTCATGGCACGGGCTCTGCACGGGAATTTCAGGGCAACACTGTAGAGATTGCCCCTGACGTGCTGCGTCCTCACGACTTCGCCGCAGAGAACGACGAGGTCGTCCTGTATGTCACGGAAGCGCATCGTAACCTCCACATAGTCGCTAGGCTGGAAAGGCCTGTTCCAGACAAACTGTATGCCGCCTTCGCTGATATTCACCCTCACTTCCTTCAACGCTTCAACCATCCCATGTCTCTGTGTGCGAAGATGAGTATGGCATCCGAGGCACCCCTTGTGGCGCTCGGGCAGGATGCGGACTGCTAGAGGAACGTAGACATCTATTCTGAAGTATTGCCTCCGGTTCCTCTCGTCTGCTTCAGGCATAATGCCCTCTCCCCTTGCAACATCCCTGTTTACTGAATGATGGCATGGGGAGACAATGTAATCTGCTCCTCAAGGGAGAACCCTCCAGTATGCACCCCTGAAAGGGGTCCGTCGCTTCTTGTTGTCAGCTTCTCTTATACTCACCGCTCTTTCCGCCGCGTTTCTCGATGAGCATGATATCGGATATCTTCATCTCCCTATCAACAGCCTTGCACATATCGTATACCGTTAGGGCAGCAACAGATACTGCTGTTAGTGCCTCCATCTCAACCCCTGTCCTGCCGACGGTCCTCACCGTCGACTCGATATCTACCGCATGCCTTTTTTCGTCAATGGCTATCTCAACAGCAACAGAGGTGATACTGAGGGGATGACACATCGGGATAAGCTCGGCAGTCTTCTTTGCAGCCATCATGCCGGCAATCCTTGCCGTTCCGATCACATCTCCCTTCGGGGCGGCCTTGTCCGCGATCAGCCGCAGGGTGTCGGGCATCATGAAGACGGAACCTCGTGCAACAGCCTCTCTCTGCGTAACGGCTTTTTCTGAGACATCCACCATCCTGGCCTTCCCTTTGTCATCAAGATGGGAGAGCATCTTCATCCTCCTATCCTCGACATGTTTTTCAATGATCCGAAATCATTGCGGACAGGGATATTGTGACCTTCGGGCTTGATTTCCATGGCGAGCCTGAGGAGGCGTTCGATCTCCCTGTCAGACGGCGAGATCCTGAGAGCCGGTTTCAGGTCTATTTCGGTCTCAGAAAAGAGGCAGGGTCTCAGCTTTCCGTCGGCAGTAATACGAAGCCGGTTGCATTCAGCGCAAAAATGATGGGTCAAAGCGCTGATGAAGCCGATGACCCCGGGTGCCCCTTCGAAGCGGAAATACCGTGCCGGCCCCGTCTTTCGCACCTTCACCGGGAAAAGAGGACCTATCCTTCCGACAATGGCCTTTATCTCGGATGTTGAGACGTATCTCTCAGGGTTCCATAAATCCCTCGATCCGATGGGCATGAATTCGATGAACCTCACCTGGTACGGCATCCTGAGGGTAAGGGTGGCAAAATCCTCTACTTCGTCGTCATTGAGGCCCCTGACGGGGACCATATTGATCTTGAGCGGCATCAGCCCCGATCTCTCGGCAGCTTCTATGCCCCTCATGACCTGGACGATCTCTCCGCCCCCCGTCATTTCGCGGTACCGGTCAGGATGAAAGGTATCAAGGCTCACATTCACCCTGCTGAGGCCGGCATCGGCAAGCTCCCGAGCGTACGTCTCAAGGAGGATCCCGTTTGTGGTCAGACTCATATCCTCAATCCCGCCGACAGCCCTCAGGGATGAGACAAGGTGAGTGACATTCTTCCTTGTGAGAGGCTCTCCACCGGTGATCCGTATCTTCCTCACGCCGAGGGTTGCAGCAATACCGACGACCCTTACGATCTCTTCGTAGGTCAGGATATCTTTGTGCTCAAGGAGCCTCACCCCGCTCTGCGGCATACAGTAGACGCATCTCAGGTTGCACCTGTCGGTGATGGATATACGGAGGTAGTCGATGGTCCGGTCGAAACGGTCCTTGAGTTCCATGCTTTCCATTCCTTGCTGACCGCCGGATCAGTACTTCGGTTTTGCCTTGGCCGGTTTCTTATCCGCCTCACTCATTTTCTTCTTTGCCGTCTCGGCTTCCTTTGAATCCGGGTATTTGTCCAGGAGTTTCTGGAATATTACCTTTGCCGTCTTCTTGTCTCCGAGCTCAAGAAAAGACATCCCCTGTTTGAGAAGGGCGCCGGGCATCTTCTTGCTGTTGGGATAGGCCTTGATGAGACTCTCATACGCCAGGATCGCACCCTCAAAGTCCTTCTCGGCGTAGTAGGTCTCTCCTATCCAGAACTGTGCGTTATCGGCGCGTTCATCGTTCGGGAACTTTTTTATGAAAGTGTTGAACTTTTCCCGGGACTCCCTGTATTTCTTCTCTTTGAAGAGATTAAGGGCCGCTTCGTATGTCTTTAGGGAGCCGCCCTCGGAGATCTCGCTCCCTCCGGTCTTGGCACCTCTTCCCGTTTCTTCCCTGTTCTTTTCCCCTTCTTCCTTTGTCCCCTGCGGTTCTGTCGCCCCCTTATCTTCCGCAGCCGAACCGGTCAGTTTGGCGATCTTCTCATTCAACTCCTTCACGCGTGTCTCGAGATTATTAACTTGAGATCGGAGCAACTCTTTTTCCGTAGCGCTCTCCTTCAGGGACTTATCAACAAAAAACTTGTATTCATCAAACCTGCCGCGAAGGACCTGGACGTCCTTCGACATGTCGGAGACCTGGGAATAGAGCGAAGTCTGGCTCTCCCTGATGGCGCCGAAGGACTCCTCCTTTGCAGCTCCCGCAACGAGCTGTTTTACCGTGCTCATGTCCTTACGAAGCTCCGACACCTCCTTCTTCATCTCGAAGGTATCCCTCTTTAACTGATTGACATCACCCCTCATCGCGTCGAGATCCGACGTTGACGCACATCCCGAAAAGAAGAGGAGAGAAAGGGAAGCGAGGATGATTGCAGATCGTTGACTGCAGATTGTCGGTTGGATCCCTGAGATCCGAAATCGGAAACCTGAAATCCCCTTCGACATTCTACTTCTTCCCCTTCATAACGACAAAATGTGCCCTTCTGTTCTTGGCCCAGCAATCCTCCGTATGTTCGTTACAGAGGGGTTTTTCCTTGCCGTAACTTATCGTCTCTATGCGGTTGGCAGGGACTCCGAGTGAAATGAGATAGTCTTTGGTAGCCTTCGCCCTTCTGTCGCCGAGACCGAGGTTATATTCAGACGTCCCTCTTTCGTCGCAATGCCCTTCAACGAGGATCTTCTCCGAAGCGCTTTTGATGAGATGATCCGCGACAGATTTCAGCACAGCTTTTGCATTCTCTTTGATGTCATATTTGTCATAATCGAAATGGATGTCATCGAAGATCCCGGAGACTTCCTCGACCTTCGTCGCGACTTCCTTTGATTCAACCTTTTCCATCTTCTGTTCGGTTATCTTCTCAGGACCCTTTTTTGCTTCTTGCGCTTCCTTTGCCGCCTTCTGCTCAGTCGCCTCCTGCGGCGCCTCAGAAGGCGTTACGACCTTTCTCTGAGCACAACCACTACCGATCATCCCTAGGATTACTGCCAAGACCAGGAATCTCCTCATCGCCAGAACTCCTCCTCTGTAATTTAGTAATTCGGTGACCATCGCGGGCCGAAGGCCCTGACCCCTTTGGGTGTTATTCTCTTTTGAGCCTCTCCGTTGGCCCTCATAACATAAACAGCCCTGTCTCCATCCCTGTCCGACGTAAATACTATAAACCTTCCATCGGGAGAAAAGGAAGGGTCTTCATTATTCCCCCGGTCGGTAAGCTGTGTCAGGTGTGACGAATCGGGGCTGATCGTGAATATCTGGTTCTTGCCTCCCTGCCTTCCCGAAAAGACGATCCTGTCTCCCTTGGGAGACCAGGAAGGCGAGGTGTTATAGGAACCACTGAAGGTGAGCCTCCTGATGTCGTAACCGTCTGTGCCCATGATAAATATCTGCGGGCTTCCCTGTCTGTCAGAAACAAAGGCAATAAGACTTCCGTCAGGTGAAGCAGCGGGCGAAACATCCACGGACCGCGATGAAGTTAGTCGTGTCAGCTTCGACTCCGAGATCCGGTATTTATAGATGTCCGGAGTTCCTCCTGTTGATGAGGAGAGGAGAAACTGATCACCGTCAGGCAAGAAATCTCCGGCCAGATTGGTCCCTTTGGCAGAAAAAAGAACCCGCTCCGAGCGCTTTCTGAAATCGAGGAGGTATATCTCCCATTGCCTGTTTCTCTCGGAGGAGTACACAAGTCTTGAAGCGTCTCTCGTCCAGCGGGGACTGAGCAAAACCGTACCCTTAACCCCAGGCCTGTATGCCCTTTGTCCGTCCCAGTCGGCGATGGTAAGTTCGTCGTGAGAACCGTATCTCGTAACATAGGCAATCCTTGACCTGAAGATCCCGGGCTGACCGGTTATCTGCCGGTAGATGTCATTTGCTATCGTATGGGCGAGGGGACGCGTCAGTGAGGCATCGGTCTGGTATGCCTTCCTGAATATCTCCTGGCCTTCCATCACATCGTAGAGCGATACGATGGTCGTCTTCTCTTTGTCCCCGGTCACGATGCCTTTTACAACAATCTCGGCTCCGAGGACCGACCAGTTCCTGACTTGAAAGGGTTGGGAAGGGCCTTCGATAAAGGCGCTTCTGTCGAGGGGTTGAAAGAGGCCGCTGAAATCAAGGTCATCCCTGATAATATCGGATATCTCCCTGCCGGACTGTCCAGAAAACTCGGCGATCGCGATAGGGAGTTTCTTGAAAGCAGGTGATGTCACGTCGATATAGATCTTCGCACCGGCACGAGAAACAAGAAGGACGAAGACGGTAAAAAGTGCCTGTGCGATAAGACCCGGCCGTGTCATCGCGAAGTTCCTCCTCACGGATAAAACCTCACGCCGATCTCCATCTCCTGGGAAGGCGGGGTAACGGGACTCGCCTTTGTTATTGCCCTTAAAGCCGACCGGTCAAAGAGCGGATTTCCGGAGCTCTTCTCAACCCCGAGTATCTGCAGGGAACCGTTCTTCTGTATCCGTATCGAGATGATCGCCTCAATGTCCTGTTCGCCTGTTTCAGGATAGGCCCAGTGCTGCCGGATCTCTTCGCCAACCCGGGCAGCGTAGTTCTCTATATTCGATCCCCTCCCCTGCCTGGCCGTCCCTGTGACGGATCCTCCCTCGCCCTTTGCTGTGGACGGGACAGACCCGCCCCCGCCCTTTCCTGCCTTCAGAGAGACCACATCCCTCAGCCACACCCGCTTCTTGATCTTTTCCTTCGCCTCGATCTCAGCGATCCTCTCCGAAAGATACTCTTCCCTGTTTCTCCTCAGGGCCTTTGGACGCTCCTGGGCAGACATACTCTCGGGCCTGCTCTTATGGGCCGCAGGTTTCTCAGATGCAGACTTCTCAGACACAGGCTTTTCAGGCGTCCTGACCTCGCTCACCGCGCCTCCCTGAGTGCTCGTTACGGACGCTGGAGAGACGAGATTTACAACATAGGGCGACGGCATGACAAAGTGGTTCGAATGCCTGGCTGCCCAGAGTGCTGCGCCGAAAAGCGTAAGATGGAGGAGGAAAGAGATGGCCGCCGAGCGCTGCAGTGATGCCGCGCTCATTTCATCTGTATCGCCGGCTCTGTTATCATGCCGAGTTTCTCTATCCCGGCATCCTTAACCTCACCCATGAGCTCAACGACAAGACCATAGGGCACGGACTTATCAGCCTTGAGAAACACGTTGGGGTTCAGCTTCGATACCGATTCGAGTTTCTTCTTCATCTCTCCCATGGATACCGGATTGTCGTTCATATAGATACTGCCGTCTTTTTTTATGATTAAGGTTATTCTCTCTTCAGGAGGCAGTTCCTTGCCCTTCGCCTTCGGCAGGTTCACATCAACCCCCTGTTGAAGAAGGGGTGCGGTGACCATAAAGATGATGAGAAGGACGAGCATGACATCCACGAGAGGCGTCACGTTTATTTCGGACATCGCCGACCTGCCGCGCTCTGCCTTCACAGCGTCTCCCTGGAAAAGAAATCAAGGAGTTCTTCTGAGAAGTCTTCCATTTCTATGATCATCTTCCTCGCACGGCTGAGATAGTAGTTGTATGCGACAACAGCAGGAATAGCTGCCGCGAGTCCCGCTGCCGTTGTTATCAGGGCCTCGGCAATTCCCGGAGCCACGACAGCCAGCGATGCAGAGCCTGCAGCGCCGATCCCCCTAAAGGCGTTCATGATACCCCAAACCGTACCGAAGAGGCCTATGAAAGGCGTCGTTGAACCGGTCGTCGCAAGGAAATTGAGATATTGTTCGAGTTTTGCGATCTCGAGGGCCTCGTACCTCCGGAGGAGCCTCTTGATCTCATCCCTGTTGATACGGCCCTCTTCAGTATATACCGACTTGAATACGTTGGCGAGTGGGCTGAGGGTAAGGTTCTTTGCCGTGCTGAAAAGTCCCCTCGTCTCACGGCCGGCCCTGAATGCCCTCAGGAAGAATTCGGACTCCTTCGAGGCCTTTAAGAAGTACCGTTGTTTATAAATGATTATCGCCCACGAAAAGACGGAAAAAAACAAGAGGATCAGGAGGATCGCCTTTACGACATAGCCTGCCTGAAGAATCAATTGAATCGCTGTATCCTGCATATCTCTCCTCTGTCGGGGTCTGAATTTTCATTATTGTAAACCAGATGAAAAAAAATTGCACGACGAGCCGCTTTGGCTGCCGTCAGGAAGTCTGTGCTTCTCCATCGCATATAGATTACACCTGCCACGTCGAGAAAATGGATTAAATTGTATTCATAATGATTTTCGGAGATGTCCCATCTATGCGAGCATCTGAAGAGAGCAGAGAGATTGAAAATGCACCTGCCTTTATTTTATGCTATTTTTTGATAAAGGCCCTCTTGAGACCGTCATGAAGCTGAATCCCGAGGACGAAGGTGACGCGCACAAGACTCGAACCCCTCGATAAGGGAGTCAAAAGGAAACCATTGAGACGGATACGGTTGGCGGTCCAATATGACGGCACCGCATATAACGGCTGGCAGGCCCAGCCATCGGGGACAACAATCCAGAGGACACTCGAGAAGAGCATACAGAAGATCACCGGTGATACGGTATCGCTCATCGGCGCTGGCAGGACCGATGCCGGTGTCCATGCAGTAGAACAGGTCGCGTCCTTCGATTCCGCAACAAAGCTTGATACGACTGTCCTGAAGAGGGCCCTCAATGCGGTGCTTCCTGAGGACGTGAGGGTCTTCGCCGTTGAGGACGTTCAAACCGACTTCCATCCAAGATACAGCGCGCTCCGCAAACGATACGTTTATCTCATCGCGAACATGGAGATAGGAAGTGTTCCCGTCTTTCTCAAGCGCTATGTGTGGCAAATTAGCGTTCCTCTCAGAGCGGCAGAGATGAAGCGTGCTGCCGACTATCTCTGTGGCCGCCATGACTTTTCATCCTTCAGGGGAACAGGATGCGGCGCAAGAAGTCCGGTTCGCGAGGTCTATGCTATCGACGTACAGGGGTTTGACGAGATACACTTTCTTTGCGCACGCTTTAGCGGCACGTTCCTGAAGATTGCGATTGAGGCTGACGCCTTCCTGAGACACATGGTAAGAAATATCGTCGGGACACTCGTTGAGGTCGGGAGGGGGAAACTGACGCCGCAAGACATCAGGGGAATATTGGAAGCAAGGGACAGGAAATGTGCCGGTCCAACTGCACCGGCAAAGGGGCTCTTCCTCGACAGGGTCATCTACCCCTTATAGCTCTTCTTCCTCCATCTTTTCGAGTTCTTCCCTCTTCTCCTGGCAGTCCCTGCAATAAATGGCGAAAGGCAGGACCTCGAGGCGCGCTGTATTTATCTCTTCCCCGCAATCTTCACAGGTACCATACGTACCTTCCTTCATCTTCCTCAAGGCCTCGTCGATCTTGAGGAGAACCTCGCGGTGCTTTGCAAGCCTTCTCAGATTGATGTCTTCGGAAAGGTCGATGACAGACCAGTCGCCGTCGTCCAAGACGGACTCGACAAGCTGTCTGGTCTCACCCTTAATGTATTTCCCTATCTCGCTCTTCGCTTCCCGCACAATCTCCTCTCTGGAACGGATCAAGTGCTTCCGCAAGATCTCCTCCCTGCTGCCTGCGGCAGATTTCTTCCGGGCAGGGCCGACAGGTTTTGGTACGTCCATTTTAACGGCCGTCTTTGCTCTTGTTGTCACTGCCTTCGCGGGTCTTCCTCTTTCCGTCTTTCCCATTGCCACGGGACCTGTCGTCTTTCTTTCTGTTTTCGATGCCTTCTTCTCAGCCTCTTTCCGTTTCGGTTTCGCTGAAGCTCTTTTCTTCCCTGTCTCGCTTTTCTTAACTGGCTTTACCGGTTTCTTTGCCATTGGTACCTCTTTATTGATAGGTTATCTCTATGGTCTCAGCATGTCCGCAATGGGGTTCTCGTGATACTGCGCAGATCAGTCCTTGGGAGCCGCCGCCTGAACCTCGCCCTCTTCCTTAAAAATCTCGAGGATGCTCCTCACCTGGATGCCGGCCTGCTGAAGGGCCTTCTGAACGTCCATAAGCTTTGCATCCTTCACCTTCACCATGTAATTAATATTCATCCTATACCTCCATGATCTCATTTTCTTTATGCTTGAGTACTTCATCAACTTTAACGATAAAAGAGTCTGTCATCCGCTGGATCTCATCGTGAAACTTCTTGACATCATCTTCACTCAGGTGCTGATCTTTTTCGAGCCTCTTGAGTTCTTCGTTCGTATCTCTTCTGATGCTCCTGACCGCGATCTTCGCCTCCTCGGCCCGTTTCTTTACGACCTTCACAAGCTGTTTCCTTCGCTCCTCCGTGAGGGGCGGGATCATGATGCGTATCATCCGTCCGTCATTCGAAGGTGTAAGACCGAGGTCCGACTTCATGACCGCCTTCTCTATCTCGGGGATGATCCGTTGCTCCCACGGCTGGATCGCTATCTGGCGCGGGTCAGGCACGCTGAGGCTCGCAACCTGCTGGAGAGGCGTGGCCGTCCCGTAATAATCGACCATAATGCCGTCGAGGAGCGCCAGGGAAGCCCTTCCTGTCCGTATTGAGGCGAAGTCCTTCTTCAGTGCTTCAAGAGCACCGTCCATCCTGTCAGTGGTCTTTTTTCTGAGTTCCTTCTGCATCATAACCCCCTACCAGGGTTCCTACTCTTTTCCCCTGAACAATCCTTTTGATATTGCCCTTCCCTCGCAGGTTGAATACCGTAATGGGCAGGTTGTTGTCCATACAGAGTGATATGGCCGTCGAGTCCATGACGGATAGACCCTTTCTGAGAACGTCAATGTAGCTGATGGTGACGAATCTCTTGGCAGTCGGGTCCTTCATCGGGTCAGAGGAATAGACGCCGTCGACCTTTGTTGCCTTCAGGATGATTTCGGCCCCTATCTCCATCGCCCGCAGGGCAGCAGCCGTGTCCGTGGTGAAATAGGGGTTCCCTGTTCCCGCAGCAAAGATGACAACCCTGCCTTTTTCGAGATGCCTCATCGCCCTGCGCCTGATATAGGGCTCTGCCAGTTCCTGCATCCCTATCGCCGATTGGACCCGTGTATGAACGCCGATCTTCTCGAGGGCGTTCTGAAGGGCAAGGGCATTGATCACCGTCGCGAGCATTCCCATATAATCTGCCGACGCCCTCTCCATACCCTTGACACTCGCTTCGACCCCTCTGAAGATATTCCCTCCTCCAATCACGACGGCGATCTCGACTCCCATCCTCGCTACCCCCTTGATCTCGGATGCCATGTAGTGGACGGTGGCAGAATCGATGCCGTACCCCTTATCGCCCATGAGGGCTTCACCGCTGAGCTTCAAGAGAATCCGCCTATAGCGAAGAGTCTTCTGCATTGACATGAGAGTGTATGGATGAAGGACAAAAAAAAGGATGAGGGATGAGGGACGAAAAAAAAGGGGTAGAATTCACGAAAGCCGAATCCTTTTTCATCCTTGCTGTTCTATGACCGTTCGCCCACCTGGAATCTCACAAAACGCCTCACGACGATGTTCTCTCCGAGTTTTGCGATCTTTTCAGTCACGAGGTCCTTGATCTTGAGCTTCTGCTCAGGGTCCTTGATAAAGACCTGCTCGAGAAGGCAGGTATCGGCAAAGAACTTTTCGAGCTTTCCCTCAACAATCTTTTCAACGACCTGAGCAGCTTTGCCTGTGACCTGGGCGCGGTAAATGGCCTTCTCGTTTTCGACAACATCCCGGGGAACGTCCTCCCGCGACACGTACGTCGGGTTCGCCGCAGCTATGTGCATAGCGATGTCCTTCACGAGGGCCTTGAAATCATCGGTCCTGGCAACAAAATCGGTCTCGCAGTTGACTTCCACAAGGACGCCGATCCTCTCCATATGGATATAGGAGCCGATGGAACCTTCCGAGGCGCTCCTCCCAGCCTTCTTCGATGCTGTTGCCAGACCTTTCTGCCTGAGGACCAAGACGGCCTTGTCAAAATCTCCGCCCGTCTCGGTAAGGGCTTTCTTGCATTCCATCATGCCGACGCCCGTCTTCTCCCTCAGTTCCTTGACCATATCCGCCGTAATCGTTGCCATGCTTAAACCTCCCCTGTGCTTGCCGCAAAGGCCGGTGCATTCTGCGGAGGAGAACCCTCGGCAAGCGCGGCAGCCTCTTCCTGCTCCGCCTTCTCCTGAATCACAGCCTTCTCCGCCTCGAGGGAAGCCGCTTTAGCTGCGGCCTCTTTTCCCCGGAGAATAGCTTCCGCCATCTTCGACGTTATGAGCTTTATCGCCCGTATCGCATCGTCGTTGCCTGGTATTACGTAATCAACCTCGTCAGGGTCACAGTTGGTATCGACCACGGCGACGATCGGAATCGAAAGCTTCCTTGCCTCTGCAATCGCGATCTTCTCCTTCTTGGGATCGATGACAAATACCGCACCGGGCAGTTCCGGCATCTCTTTTATGCCGCTCAGATTCCTTTCGAGCTTCAGCCTCTCCTTCTCGAGACCGGCAACCTCTTTCTTTGAGAGGGCCTCATAGGTGCCGTCTTCTTTCATCTTTTCGATGCTCTTGAGTCGCTCGATGCTCTTCTTGATCGTGGCGAAGTTGGTCAGCATTCCGCCGAGCCACCTCTGGTTTACGGAGAAGGCACCCGCCCTCTGGGATTCGTCCTGGATGGCGTCCTGTGCCTGTTTTTTCGTGCCCACAAAGAGTATCGGTTCACCTGCCTCGGCGACATTACGGACAAAACGAAAGGCCTCCTCAAGACCCTTGAGCGTCTTCTGGAGGTCAATAATATAGATGCCGTTTCTCTCACCGAAGATATAACGCTTCATCTTCGGGTTCCACCGCTTTACCTGGTGGCCGAAATGGACACCGGCCTCAAGTAATTCCTTCATCGTTGCTACCATCTTCTCCTCCTCTGGTTTTTTTCCTCCGCCATTGCCCCATCCACCCCCTCAAGGGACCACTGAAAAGGGATATTCCATGGCGTGTGTTTTTTACAGGGTAAAAGCTTAGCATAGAAAACCCCTTTTTTGCAAGGCTGAACAGGGGAAGAACCTCATGAAGTTTCGTTACGAGCAGCGCCGTTGCAAACATGGCCTCTTCCCCCATTACTGATTTTGCGAGGGAGCAGAGGATACCAGGACCACGGCGGAAAGATTGACCCTCCCTTGACAAATCCTGTCTGTTGCCCGATTATTGAGGAACAATGATTGAAGGGTTCTAATATGAGGATGAGGAGTTGTCTGATACTCTTTGTGCTCGTCGGCGGGATATTCCTCATCTCCGCCCGCTCCCCAGACGCTGAAGATGAATACTACTCCATTCAGATAGCAAGCCACGGTACTCTTGAGTCGGCGCAAAGACAGTTCAGAATCCTCAAAAAGAGACTACCGGACGATGACCTTGCTTACCTCAGGGTAGAGAAGATCGGCGACCTTTTTTCCGTGAGGCTCGGCAGGTTCAACGACAAGGAATCGGCATTGTCGCTGCTCAATAGACTCAGGCCGCAGCTGCCGGGAGCTGTCATCCTTAAGGTCCCTATAAAGGATGCAAACATCATTGATATATACGGCGAAGGCCTGCCGGCTGACCTGAAGGAACCTCGGCCCCGGGAAACGAGGGAGGCCAAACCATCAGGGTCTCCCAAAAAGGACGATGGCACCGCTGGCGGGACATCGCCGGTATTCAGCAGGTCAGTCATAAAGGGCACCGTCCTCGAAAGCAGGGTTGCTCCGTCAGGCCTCACCTGTTCAGGGTCGAAGGGAGTCCTGTATCTGATCATGGTATATGTTGAGGAGGTAGAAGATGTGGCCAACTACGAGAACTTCCTCAGGGACAAAAAAGACCGGTCCCTGTCGTTCTTTACCGGAGAAGCGCCGGCAGCCTTATCGGGAAAACGTATAAAGGCGATTGTTGAGTACAGGGGCGACAAGAGATGCAGACTTTACTGGATAGAGGATATCGTGATCATTCCTTAGGGGATGCAAAGCCTCAAATATCTTCTCTGTCCCGATCGTCCTGATAACGCTTTTCATGGTCGACGCCCTTTCCGTCAGGCACGTATACCTTTGGCGAAGTCCTATATCGGCAGAAGCCATCGCATGAGATAACGGAGCTTCGGTTCCCGGAGCTTCGCCGAAAGAGCCGAAACGCTCGGTCTTGTCAGGTACGTCATGATATGCCTTATCTGAACCATTTTTTTCAGAAGGACGACAGATTGACCTGAAAAGACGTACTCTCCCCTGACGAAAATCCCCATGTCCTTTCCCAAAGAGAGCAATTGCGGTTTCGTCTTCGGCGAGTATGCAATTGTCCTGCGTCCCCTGATATGATTTGCAATATTGCGGCCCGCCACACGCGCCTGATCGAGTGCATGATAGGCGAGACGTGACAAGGCGACGGCACCTCGCTCATTATACATGCTGATTGCATCTCCAACGCCATAGATGCGATCAGTATCCGGCGACTGAAGACTCTCCGTCACCCGAAGCCACCCTTGGTCATCTTTCGATAGCGGCAGTCCCCTGAGCAATTTTGAAGGCTGAAGGCCGCCTGTCCATATCAGGACGGACATGCCGTAACGCGCTCCAGGATCAAGGACGACCTCCCTCTTGCGAACCTCCGTGATCCTGCTCCCCGCGAAGATCTTCACCCCGCGCTGCGAGAGATATTCCTCCACGAAGTCCTGGGCCTTCACAGGAAAAGTATTGAGGAGCCTGCTTCTATCGATCAAGGCCACCGTAATTCTGCCCGAAGCCATATCGTGTTCCGAGCCTGTCTCCCTGACCAGATCTAAGAGTTCCCCGGCCACCTCTACCCCTTCCGTGCCCCCTCCCGCTACAATGAGTCGGCATGGTCTCTTTTCATTCTTCAAAAGCCCCTTTACGGTTGCAGAGATTCGTTCAGCGCTCTCAGGACTGCGGAAGGGATGGGAGAACTCTGCAGCTCCAGGTACGCCAAAGAAGTTGTCCTCTGCACCACTGCTCAGAACGAGATAGTCGAACTCCATGACCCGTGAAGGCGTTATCACCTGCCGATTCCAAGGATCTATGGAAACAACCTCGTCCTGAAGAAACGTGACGGTTGTAGGACTGAGCACAACGGAAAGAGGAATTTGGATATCCCGTGCACCGACCTTGCCGGAAATGATCTCGTGGATCGAAGGGATAAAGGAATGGCAGGCGTTTCGGTCAATAAGCGTGATGTCAGCCTGCGACTCCAGGATCTCCCAAAGGGAGAGGGCGCTCTCCAGCCCACCGAAACCGCCACCAATAATGACTATCCGTTTCTTCATAGCTGTTCTTCGAAAGGGAAGTGCTGCCTCCTCACAATCTCATTATACAGCCCCTTGCAGGTGGACAAGAGATTGAAATTCTCCCGGCATTACGGATGAAGGCGGTCATCTCTCCGCAGAATGAAACCTGTTACACTTCTCAACCATCGAACCGACAGAATAACTGTCCCCGGAACTTAGGCTGAATCAGGCATTGCCCACTTTGCCAGATACAGTTCGCCAAGGGCTTTCATGACCTTGCGCGCATATTCGGGATCCCCTCCAACATAATCTATTAAGGCCTTCTCAAGGGTCTTGCCCCTCGACAGATACTTCTGCAGCACATACGCACCTGAGGCTATATTCTCGGATATCTGGTAAAGGTCTTGTTTCTCGCGCACGATTCCCTGAGCCTTCAGTTCGTCAAGCCAGGCCCATGGTGATATACCCATAAGGCCTATGGCGCCTTGTTTGCTCTTCGCCTTCGGGTTGAAGTTGGACTCTACCATGCAGATGGCCAGTATCAGATCAGCGTTACCATTGCGCACCGCAGCACGGTAAACTTCCGAGAGGATTTCCTCGGGCATCCCGGAGTTGTTCCTCATCCATTCCAGGATGACAGGGTTCATCTTTCCTGCCTGATAAACAGCATGGAGCGGTTTGGCCAGGTCTCTCGCTGCAAATACCAGCGCAAACCCCGGGATCACGATGAGACATGAAAGGACAAGGGTCACCAGCAATATCTTCCTGAAGACCATCACCGCAAAGCCTTTCACATTCTTCTTCACCATAAACACCTCCTCAGACGTCGGCAGGAGCTGACTCTTTCTCCTGCACACATCCTGCGTGACAGCCTGAACTGCACCCATGGAGCAGAACGTTAACTCGGCTGTCGCTGTATATATCCTCAATGAGGTTGGTCCATCTGCTTTCTGAACCGTTCGGGTTGGGTTTTGTCAGGAGATCCAGGACTGGTTTATCTCTATGATAGAATCAGTCTAAACCACTTGAACCATAAAAAGCAAGCTCAAGAGAGTGTCAGATGCTCAATTACGGACAGACCTCTTGAAAAAGCATCTCATCTCCTGATCCCCCCTTAACAGCAAACCATTCTGACCCGGCGGAACCCGTCCCTTCGAGAAGCCGAGCTTTTTTTCCCTTACAATCGATCTCGTACAGATATTTTGCGCCGTCGCTTTTGGCCCAAACTTTGACCGTATTCGTCTCACCCTTCTTCACACTCGCAGTATCATAGGAGAAGGAATTTCCATAGGTGTCTTGCCGGAGGACTTTCCAGTCCGCCCCTTCAGCTTCAGCCAGGCCAAACGCAAAAACAGACAGGCAGAGAATGGTCGCCATGAAGAAACTTACATACCTTTTCATCTTCTTCCCTCCTTTCCCTTCCTGATATCATTTGTCAACACCTCACCCGCATGGTGTCTGATAGATACATCATAGCAGAAGAGAACTCGACAAAAAAGGGGATGGTGAGGAGAGAAGTGAAAAAAAGTGGTACAATGTAGTCCATGAGCCTATTTTCGGTGAGCCGGTCTAAGGAAAGGGATCTGAAGGCGAAGATGGATACCCTGAACATCCGTGAGGAGGAAATCGAGGAGTCCTTTGTGCGTTCAGGGGGCAAGGGCGGCCAGAAGGTGAACAAGGCCTCGACCTGTGTCTATCTGAAGCATGTTCCCACCGGTATCGAGGTGAAGTGCCAGGAAGAACGCTCGCAGGCCCTGAACCGCTACAGGGCAAGAGTAATCCTCGCGAGAAAGATTGAGGAATTGATCAAGGGTGAGGAGAGCGCGGAGAGACTGAGGATAGAGAAGATCAGGCGTCAGAAGAGGAAACGATCGAAGAGGGCAAAGGAAAAGATGTTGGCTGAAAAGAGGGCCATATCCAAAAAGAAGAGGCTCCGTTCACCCGTTGTCTTTCATGACGATCGAGCAAAAGGCGCAGGATAGAGGAATGACGACAGGACCTCACCAGAGAAAAACACGAGCTTCAGCATATATCACACCTCAAGGACAGAGGCGTTTGCATGAGGAACTGTCCTATCTCTGGCAGATTAAACGGCCCCAGGTTACTCAGGCTGTTGCTGAAGCAGCCGCAATGGGGGACCGTTCTGAAAACGCAGAGTATATTTATGGCAAAAAACAGTTGCGACAGATCGATTCGCGTATACGTTTCCTTGCACGGAGACTGAACGAGCTGGTCGTTGTAGACAGGGTGCCTGACGACAGGTCAAGGATATTCTTTGGCGCATGGGTGAAACTTGAGGACAGTGACGGAAACGTATGCCAGTATCGTATTGTCGGTCCTGATGAGATCGATTCTGAAAGAAAGTCTATCAGCATTGACTCACCCATGGCAAAGGCGTTGCTGCGCAGGGAAGAGGGTGACGAAATCGTGGTGTCGAGACCGAACGGAACAACGGCATATTTTGTGATATCGATCCGGTATGAGTCATTTCCCCCGTGAGGATCACCATAGGGAGGTTCTGCCGATAAGCAGCGGACGAGCCCTAACGACAGCCGGACATCAGCTCGGAGTGGTGAGAAAACGGTTTCGAGTGGCCATAGAAGTAGACCACCCGAAACCGGCCCCCCGAGGCCCTTCTCCCTCACTAACCTGAACAGCCTTAACGGGAGATTACAGCTATTCTATCGGTCTTTTTCGGGAAAACTTTAGTCGTCACCCGATTCGTGAGTCGTCCTGCCGGAACCGGGTTTTTATCAACGCTGGTCGATGTTTCATAGCTGTGTAGCCGGTGAATCCACATCAGATTCTCATGGAGAGGAATTTTTGCTATAGTGTCATTATGAAAGGCCTTTTTCAGAGATCACTACGGTCATTCCCGGCAGTCTCGGCACTCGTCTGTCCGCTCCTTCTCATGAGTGCTCTGCCCTCATTCTCCGCGGATCTCCCCGATGTTACGACGTCCATATCCTTTGATTCCGGGGGAGCGTTGATGAAGGGCTCTACGGTGATTAGCGTACATCGCGACGGCGAGACCGTGATTCATACAGGGTTGCTGCAGATACGCTCCCTGAGGCTGAACGGGAGCTTTCTTGAGCCTGTAATAAAAGACGGAACGCTGAAAGTGAAAACGACACGGGGGAGCGCCATAGAGATTGAGTTTCAGTGTGCCTCAGACAAGGACGGCCCCTGCGTAATAAATGAACGGGGCATGTTTCTCACGAATACCTGGTATCCATCTCCTGAAGGACTCTTCACCCATCGGCTCAGTGCCCTCGTCCCCAAAGATTTTACGGCCCTTTCGGAGGCTGAAACGATCGTGGTAGACGAGAGACCTGAGGGGAAGCTCTTCTCCTTTTTCTTTCCTCATCCTGTGAATGGCGTAAATTTTATCGCAGGCAGGTACGCCGTCAGGACAGACATCCATAACGGCATCGAATTGTATGCTTACTTTTTTCCCGAGGACATCGGTCTCGCTGATACCTACATCGAATACACAAAAAAGTATCTGTCGCTCTATGAGGGGATGATCGGCAAGTTCCCCTTCAAGAGGTTCTCCGTTGTCGAGAACTTCCTCCAGACAGGATATTCGATGCCGACATACACACTCCTCGGACAGGATGTTGTTCGACTTCCGTTTATCGTCAAGACTTCCCTCGGCCACGAAATACTCCATCAATGGTTCGGAAACCTTGTCTATATCGATTACGAAAAAGGCAACTGGGCTGAAGGGCTCACCACCTATCTCTCCGACCATCTCTACGAAGAACAGGAAGGCAGGGGATGGCAATACAGAAAACAGATCATGACCGATTACGATAGCTACGTCAGTCCGGAAGAGGAGATCACCCTCAGGGACTTCAGGACGAGAACGGACTTTGCATCGCGGGCCGTCGGCTATGGAAAAGGAGCCATGGTCTTCCACATGCTCAGGGGACTCGTCGGAGAGGATCTCTTTTACCGGTCATTGAGGGAGCTTGTCGAGACGAAACAATTCCAGGAGGCCTCCTGGGGAGACATAGAGACTGCCTTTGAGAAGATCGCCGGCATGGAGCTCGGCTGGTTTTTCAAGCAATGGGTTGACGGAAAGGGATCACCGCTCTTCGAGGTCATGGATACGACAAGAGGCCCGAAGGGCCTTCACTCCCTCGTCTCCTTCGACATCATCCAGAAAGGGCAGAAGTACTCCCTTGACGTCCCCGTCTCAGTCAAGGCAGAGAGGGGAGAGACGGGACAGATCCTGAAGGTCAGGGACACAAGACAGAGTTTTGAAATCTCTGTTGACGGGAATCCCGAGAGACTGGCAATCGATGAGAATTATGACCTCTTCAGGAGCCTCTCGAAAGACGAGACTCCTCCAGTCATCGCAAAGATCCTCAGTGAACAAGAAGGGCTCCTTGCGCTCCCCGTTGAGGGAAAGGATGATCTCTACAGAGGAGCTGTGGAATTCTTCAAGGGAAGAGGCTATGCGGCAAAAAGGTTGAAGGAGATCAAGGATGAGGACATAAAGACAGCTTCCGTCGTTGTCCTCGATCACGAGAATCCTCTTCTCAAACGGTTGTTCGGAAAAACAGACGCTCCTTCCAACGGACTGTCGATCACTGTCCGAAAGAACCCTCTTAACACCTCCAAGGTGATCGCGATCGTCGACACCGATTCCCGTGATGAAGTCGAGGCCTCGCTGGGGAAGATCACTCACTTTGGGAAATACAGCCTGCTCCTCTTTAGAGAAGGGAGGAACAGTGAAAAGAAGATCGCAGAGAGTGACAGGGGCTGGAGTATTCCGCTGAAGGAGAACGTTACCGGCTTTCAGGTCGCAACGGCGTTGACCCTCAATGACATTATCGAGAAGGTCTCCGGAAAGAGGATCGTCTATGTCGGAGAAGAGCACGACAGGTATGAAGATCATATGGCAGAGCTTGAACTGATCAGGGGTCTTTTCAAAAAGAATCCAAGGATCGCCATCGGCATGGAGATGTTTCAGAGACCCTTCCAGAAGGCCCTCGATGACTATATCGAGGGGAGCATCGAAGAGCCTGAGTTCCTGAAGTCTTCAGAGTATTTCAAGCGGTGGGGGTTTGATTACAACCATTACAAGAACATCCTGAGGTTTGCGAGGGACGAGAAGATACCGGTGATAGCCCTGAATATCAGACAAGAGATCGTGAGCAAGGTGTCGAGGAGCGGGATAGATTCCCTCACTGAAGACGAGAAGAAGGAACTGCCCGATGCCATGGACATGACCGATGAGGCATACAGAGAGAGACTGAGGGCGATCTTTGAGAGGCATGAGGGCGCAGAAAGCAAGAACTTTGACAATTTTTACCAGTCCCAGGTGATCTGGGATGAGATCATGTCACAGTCCATCGATGACTATCTAAAGAAGAACCCTGACCGTCAGATCGTGGTCATTGCGGGCGGAGGACATCTTGCCTTCGGCTCCGGCATTCCCAGGAGGACCTTCAGGAGAAACGGCCTCGATTACGCATTAACTCTCAATGATACCTCGGGAGAGCCGGGGATCGCTGATTTTGTCCTCTTCCCGAAGAGCCTCGACATTGTTCATGCCCCCAAGCTCATGGCACTCCTGAAGGAGGAAGACACAAGGGTGAAGATCACGGCCTTCCCTGAAAAGAGCGTTTCTGAAAAGGCAGGGCTGAGGAGTGGTGATACCATCCTTTCCCTCGACGGGAAGAAGATCACCAGCGTCGATGACATCCAGATATTCCTTTTCTACAAGAAGACAGGAGAGACGATTAAGGTCAAAGTTCTGAGGAGACGATTCATCTTCGGCGAGCAGGAGCGGGAGTTTGACGTCACGCTCTGACATCACATTTTCCCTGACCAAATAGAGGCCTAAGCATTATTTATTGCCTTCAGAGTAGTCAGCAGGGAGAGGAGCTTCATAACCCTGCTGCTTATGCGTGACAATCGCAAGGGCAAGAGCGCCCTGTTCTCTTCCATGTGCAGCGTGAATTTCGATTGGGTCAACCTTATCGTCAGAACTTGACATTCGTTAGGAGTCAGATATACTTCTCTTGAAGGGAAGCAAGAGGGCTAATGATCCGGACCACCCTTGTAATACTCATGTGATTCTTTGAACAAGAGGTGCTCAATGCTTCTTTATCTCGTTCGCCACGGTGAAGCCGAGGAGGAGAAGGGGGATCCGGCAAGGCCTCTCTCTGAACAGGGAATCTCTGCCACGAAGGCAACTGCCTCCCACTTGTCCCGGATGAAGATAAGGGTAAATCAGATTCTCCACAGTAAGAAATTGAGGGCGAAACAGACAGCCGAAATAATCGCAGAACATCTTACCGCGGCAAGTTACAAAGAATTTACAGAAACCGATGGATTATCTCCGCTCGATGATCCTGGAACGTGGGATGACCGTCTGAAGTACCTGACGGACGACCTCATGCTCGTCGGACATATGCCGCATCTCGGGAAGCTTGCATCCCTGCTCCTCTGCGGAGATGGAGAAAAGGATATCGTTGCGTTCAGGCCGTCTTCTGTGCTCTGTCTCGAAAGAGACGAAAGATCACACTGGCGCCTGCAATGGATGATAACGCCGGATATGATTATGTAGTTGTTAGGGGTTAGTCTTACAGACAATGGCTGATTATCCCGCAACTCTTACGTGCGAATACTTCTCGCCTGGGAGATCTCGCCAATTCTACCCACTTCCGAAAGAAACCTCGATAGGTTTGTGCACTCTCACTGATTTCCTGTCCTTCCTGAATCTGAGATTGTCAGTCTTCCGACATTGGTGTGAGATTCTTTTGGAATTTTATGTCGAAGAGATTCTTTGAAGGTGAGATGTACACCTCTAAGACGCACCAATCAGGTTTTCGTTGACGCAAGGCTTTCGGCGAAACTCTGCATATTTCTCGTTCCCGCCCCCCGAATAATTCATCCACTTATCTTCGCTGCCGTCCTCCGCCAAGAACGCCTATTTTTTGTAAGTTAAAAAACTGTACCTGGCAAAATGAAGGAGGATTCGTCCAAAAGACATGGCTCTCTATGTCCTCTTCACAGGCAACGTAAAGTAGAACCGTGAACCCTTTCCCTTCTCCGATTCCACCCATATCCTTCCGCCATGCAGTTCGACGATTTTTTTGCATGTGGCCAGCCCTATTCCGCTGCCGGGCGTTCGTTTCATCCCCGGTATTCTCTTGAACATCTGAAATACCGCCCCAGCATATTCCGTTGGGATGCCGATCCCGTTATCACTTATACAAAAGGTATGTTCGTCTGCTTGCAATTCAACCGCTATATGGATCTCGGGGCGCATTTCTGAGCGGTATTTTATCGCATTACCGATAAGGTTCTGCAAGAGAAGAGATATAAGCACTGGGTCAACGAAGAGTTCCGGAAGCGAACCATGGGTGACAGAAGCTGATGATTTTTCGATCATGGAGTTGAGATTCTTAACGGCAATTTCCAGAATTTTTGTTATATCCGAATTCACAAAAGACGGCTGCCTGCCTACTCTGGAATACGAAAGAAGGCTCTGAACCATTTTTTGCAGATTCTCAGCGTTGCCCATTGCATCAGAGAGAATCTCAATCGCCTCGTCGTTAACCCCTGTTTTCAATCGCTTAAGGCTGAGTTTGATAGCACTCGCAAGGGAGACAAGCGGCTCCTGAAGATCATGGGATGCAACTGAGGCGAATTGTTCGAGGTCTCTATTGCTCAGTTCAAGTTCGGATGATTTCCTTCTAAGATTATCCGCAGCTATCCTGCATTCCTCATAGAGCTCCGCATTTTCAAGGGAAAGGGAGATGGAGGTAGATATCTTGCGTGCTGAATCGATCTCAATGTCGTCGAAGATGCGGTCCGAAAAATTGAAGAATGCGAGCGCCCCCGCGACGGAACGGTCCACATAAAGAGGGAAAAACATCGCTGCATGAACACCGAACCTCTTTGCAGCCTGTGGATTAAGACGGTCATCTGTCTGGGCGTCGACCGATATGATCGGTATTCCGTCCTTTTCCAGGGAGCCAAAGGCCCTGAACTCTTTCCTCGGCAGTACGAAGTCCCTTAATTCATCGAGAAGTCCGTAGCTATATCTGACGACAAAACCTCTTTCTTCATATCGGCCTATCAGGGCCGCCTCGCCAATAGATTTGGCTGCCTCGCTGACGCAGCGGTTCATAATTTCTTCGATGTCCCGCGTCGACATAATAAGATCTGTAATCCTATTGCGAGCCTCGCTGAGTTCCTCTATTTTCTGAAGACGCAATTGAACATGTTTACGGTTTATCGCGAAATGCAGAACTCGACGGAGCACGTCTGCCGTGAAATGGCCCTTTACAACATAATCCTGCGCCCCCTGCTCGATTGCACTTTCCCCGCTCATATCGTCGTCAATGCCGGTCAGAACCACAACGGCTGAATGTATGGTCTTACCCAGGATACTCCGAAGGGTGTCAAGACCCGCGCTATCGGGAAGGTTAAGATCGACAAGTACGGCATCGAAAGAATCCGCATCCAGAAGAGAAGAGGCAACTGAAAGACTATTGGCGTTACTCAGTTGAATCTGACCATCGGCCTTTTTCAACATTATCCTGACGAGCTCGGCATCGGCGAGGCTATCCTCTATGAGAAGAACCTTCTTTGTTACCATATATCGCGCTCCTAATAGTATTATAAATTAATCGTGCGTCAGGGGTGAACAATCTTTCCGCCTGCGTGGCCCAGCACAATAACGATTGGTGTCAGAATCAGGAGCATCGTCAAATAGGCATATTTAAGCACCGTTTCCTCAACAAGAATAACCGGGTTTACTACCCGAAGCATTAATGCCGCCGTGACGACAATCGCCAATATTACGGTAAATATTATCTTTCTTCTAAAAATCGGAGTCATTTTCCCCTCGTAAGCAATCTTCCAGGAGAGAACCCCCGAAATTCCGGCAACCATCACAGCTAAGAACCCACCGACGAGCATATAAAATGAAGCCCTCTCAAAGGAGCTGTTTCCGCTGAAGAGATAAAGAAGCGAAAAAGCGGACACTGCAATGGAATAAGCGATAGCGAAATGGACTGTTATAGAATGTGGATGCAGCCGCTCGAGCACTGTTAGAAATCTTTGTGCAAAATATTCTTCTTTGATAAACTCTCCTACAGACGTCACTCTTGACAGCACCTCTTCACCATGAGGAGCGCTCTTGAATTCTTCGGTCAGATCTTTGCCAGGAGAGTGCAGCGCGCCGTGCAGCCCGTTCTTCCAAAGTTTGCTATCCGATACGTCAAAGACCTTTCCTTTGTATGCGATGTATGCGCGCCTGCCTTCCTGCCCGTCAAAACCCTTCAGTTGCTCTACGGTGATCTTTCTCCCTTCGCCTGCATGCCGTACCACCGCATACATTATTGCTCGTTCAAGGTTGTTGCGACCAATTTGACTTTTTACAAAATAGTCCTGGGCTCCTTTCCTAATGGCTCTGGTAGCCATTGATTCATTATTCAGACTTGCCATTATAATTATAGGGATGGATGTAGCCTCGGACTGCATTTTGGAAAAGGTAGTAAAGCCGACGCTGTCGGGAAGCATTAGGTCCAGAAGGATAACATCGATTTGCCCTTCTTTAATGCGTTTCAGCCCCTTTGCAAGAGTGTCTGCCAGCTCGACATCAAATATCCCCCGGTCCGTCTTTAGCAACATTTCAACGAGCATCGCATCGTCAGGATTGTCTTCTATGAGAAGGATTCTTATCTTTTCTTTTTCTTCCATCACATTACCAGTTAGTGCCCTTTGGGCCGATGATGACAGCTTTGCATCATACCAGTTCAATAAAAGGGAATCGTAAAATAGAACTGCGACCCCTTTCCGGGCTCTGATTCCACCCAGATCCTTCCCCCGTGACCCTCAACTATCTTCTTGCACATGGCAAGACCCAGGCCGGTGCCGGGATATTCCTCTTCGGTATGAAGGCGCTGGAACAATACAAATAGCCTGTCAAATTGCTTCCGGTCTATTCCTATGCCATTGTCTTTTACAGAGAAGATCCACTCACTTCCATGACGAACGGCAGATACGTGCACTTGCGGAGTGCCTTTAGAAAATTTGACTGCATTGCCAAGAAGGTTCTGGAGCAACAAAATCATTTGTGTTTGGTCCGCCATGACCCGGGGGAGGGGATCGTGAGTTATGATCGCCCTCTTTTCTTCAATGACAACCTGAAGGTTCTCCATCGCTTGAACAAGGATCGACTCAAAATCGAGGTCGACCGTCTCAATACTTTTTCCGACTTTGCAGAACGACAAAATGGCGTTCACCATTTGTTCCATCCGCACCGCGCCGCGTATGATGCGGTCCAGCATCTTCCCGGCGTCTTCGTCCATAATGCCCCTATAATCATTCGCCAGGATCTCGGAGAAGCTTTTTATCGATCGAAGGGGAGCCCGTATGTCGTGAGAAACGATATTAGCAAACTGTTCGAGATCCTTGTTAGAACTGGCCAGTTCCCCTGTCAAACGGGTCAGATGTTCCTCCATCATCTTGCGTTCGGTGATATCCCGGAGGGCAGCCAGAGAAGCATCTTCACCTTCCCATTCGGTTTCCGTTATCCGCATCTCTACTACTACCCGCTGTTTCCCTCTGAGCAAAATTTCTATTTCTGTCTTCTCATTGGCCAAGACTGGATATCCGAATTCCTCCCCCAGCAGATCGCCCGCCTTTCGTCCGAACATCTGCTCAGCTGTGGGATTCACAAAAAGAATGCGGCCTTTCTTGTCCATAATAAGGATACCATCGGCGCTTTTGTTGATGACATTACAAAAGAGCGCTTCAGAGGCCTTGAGCGCAGTCCTCAGCTCTTCCAGTTGGGCCCTTAATTTTTCCTCATCTTCTGCCATAAGGCTCCTCTTCCGCTTGCCGCCTGTTCACTCAGTCTTGAAGAGCTCATTCAAACGCTCGATTTCGTCGGCGCCGGCCTGGACCGGGTTTCCCGACAGTATGCCGGAAATTCCCCTGAAAGGTCTGCCGATATGCATGCCCTTGGCGTCAATCGTAAATTGACGGATCTCTTTCTCATGTTTCGATCCCCTCATCTTCAGCACTACCACTCCGCGCCTGATATCGCCGTATACTTCTACATAGCGAAGCAGAATTATGGTGTCGGTAATAGTCGATATGTGAGATTCAGTTATCGATGTACCCCCCAGAAGAGTGGGTGCGGTAACTGTGAAGAGACCTGCGATCTCCCTATGTTTAACAAAGGAAGTCAGCCCTACGATGAATTCCCTGTACCCCTTTACAGTTGCCACACGCTCAAGAGCCGATAGGCTGTCGACTGCAAGCCGATTAGGCCGAAACTCCTCTATAGCATCCTTGATCTCGATAAGGTGCTCCTCAAGACTGGCTATTTCAGGGTAAGAACAGATGATCTTAAGTTGACCAGCCTCCTCCATACCTACGAAGTCCTCGCTCCATCCGCGTGCGTTTCGGATAAGCTGCTCGCGGCTTTCCTCAAAGGCAAGCATGAGGCATTTCTCTCCCTGTGATGCACCGCCTGCCAGGAATTTGGTGGCTAATAAGGTCTTGCCGGTTCCGGTAGCCCCTGAGACGAGGATTACAGAATCCCTGAAAAAACCGCCGCCGCACATACCGTCCAGCTCCTCATTTCCGGAGAAGACTCGCTGATCCGAAGATTTCTGGGTGAGTTCGATGGCCGAAAGCGGCAATACCACAACGCCCTCACCGGAAGAAACTGTGAATGGCCATTCACCTTTTTGGTGGTATGCCCCGCGGAACTTAAGGATCTCTATCGTCCGCCGCCGTTTCTCCTCATCAAGAGCGTTTCGCAGGATAATAACGTTATCCGCCACGAACTCTTCAACACCGATGCGAGAGATTTCTCCATACTCCTCGATCCTCTCCACCGTAAGGAGTGCCGTCACCCCCATTTCCTTTAGGGCAGCGACAATCCGGAAGAGCTCGCGCCGGACAACGCCCTGATTGCTGAAACGTGTAAAAATGGCGCCTACAGAGTCCATGGACAATCTCGTCGCCCCTGTTTTTTTTACAGCATACTCGACACGGGCCAGCAGCGCTCCGAAGTCGTATTCGCCAACAACCGTCGCCTCCTGGTTCGGTTCGGGCGAGGCGTCGACAAAGGCCCACTTGCCTTCCTTTTCCCATGATTTGATGTCCCAGCCGAATCCTTTCACATTGCTCCGGATATCCTCTTTAGGTTCCTCGAAGGTGACGAAAACGCCATTTTCATCAATACGGATCCCAGCCGCCAAAAACTGGGCCGCGAATACCGTCTTTGCGCTGCCGGATGACCCAGCAAGCAGGGTTGTCCTCCCTTTTGGAAGGCCCCCGGCGGCTATCAGGTCAAAACCCGGGATATGTGTTGCAAGCTTCTCGATGTCCTGATGTCCTTCCATCTATTTATCCTCCTGTTGTAGGCATATGTTTATAGGTCCTTCAGGTCCATCCCGATAAGTACCTTTTCCTTTTCTGAAAGATCACCGATGAGTCTCCTCATAGGAGGAGGCAATTTTTTGATCAGGGTCGGCGTTGCCAGAATCTTGTCATCTTCAGCCAGTTGCGGGTTCTCAAGGACATCGATGACACTCAACTCGTATTCGCCACGCAGTTCCATTTCACAAATAGAATGCAGGTTGACGATGCACTGCTCCGACCTTTGAGTCCTGCCAGCAATATAGAGCTTAAGATGATATCTATGTGGCATTTTCTTCTCCTTTAGGCAGCCCGATCTTATTTTGAGTCTTCACCTCCCCGCCTCCGAATGCCCGATTTCGGTAATAAGTCGTTACACGACCGAGAAGTTCAATTAGGAGGAAGTGTCCCTCTTCAATATAGCCTCTCATCCGAGCCGGGGAAGCGTTCCTGCCTTTATTCTTCAATACCGCACTATGAAGATCTACCACATCGCGCGCGGTCGCCTTAAGAAAACCCAGTCGGTTTCCAAGATCATCGATCGCATTTGAAAGATTCCCTTCGATTTTGAAAATCCGTCGCTCAATAGATTCCTCCATAATCCTGCCATACCCTTCGACCATGTCCTCAAAAACGGCAGGGGCGGAGTCTCTAAGAGGCATCACTCCCATCATGCGCGCCGTCACCGAGGCTGCCGGAGGCTGCGAAATCTCTTCGAAAGCACGGAGCGTCGTCTCAAGTTCAGCGATCCTTCGTTCCATAAGCTGGGCCCTCGCTTCCTCCAACAGTTTGCGTTCGGTAATGTCGCTTATAGATGCCATAACCATCAGGTCAGCCCCTTCTCCTGCGTGGCTTAGAGAAATTTCGACTGGAAATTCGCTGCCGTCCTTTTTCCTCGCTGAAAGATCGAGCCCCAGCCCTATAGGACGGTTACGGGGATTGGTCAGATACCCGTTTCTGCGAGCTACATGGATCTCGCGCACCCGGTCCGGCACCAGGACTTCCACTACCTTACCGATCAACTCTTCTGACCGATAGCCGAAGAGATCCAATGTCCTATTATTTGCAAAGACAATCCGTCCCTGTCTGTTCACGATAATGATGCACTCTGCCGCAGACTGCAGAAGTATGCGCAATATGGAATCAGATTTTTCCATGCGTCTGTTACACCGGCGTAGATCTGATCATGCCGGCTCCTCTCGCTTTAATGGAGGCTGAAGTGGCAACCCGAGGTAAGAGAAAACTTTTTCAGTTTCGGAGAAATCGCCGACTATACGTCTGGCCGGGGGAGGAGAAATAAGGATAAGTGTAGGAGTCGCAAGAATTTTATCTTCTTCGGCCGCCTGGGGTTGATCCACCACGTCGCAGACACTGAACTCATAATCAGCAGCCGGAAGGGCGTCAAGTATGCGGCTTAGATTGGCAACTGCACGCTCAGTTCGCGGAGTCCTCCCCGAAATGTAAAGTTTAAGTATAATTCTTGCCATTATTCATCTCCATGATATGAATCCCATCAACAATATGAACAATCCCGCAGCGAGTAATTACCGCTTCCGACTTGGCATCATGTCTCCTTTATGATCTATTTTAATATATCAAGACATTGCTGTCCAAGATAACTGTGGCCTATATAAGACCTCTTTGAAACATACGACTTTTTAGACGGATTTTGACGATCTGAAAATGAGGTTCTCTCATCTGTGCTGTCCAAATCACGCGAAAAAGAACCTCATCTGGTCGGGATCGTAAGTCACTGGTAATGTTTCAAAGGGACTGTCCAGCCAAGCCCACAAATTCCGATGGGTGAAGAGATTCATCCGCACCGGAGAGACCAAGTTCGATAACGACCAGTTGTATTGTGATTTCAATTGAAGATATTTCAAGATGAGCATTGCTATCAGTGCTGTCCAAATCTGTATCTTCACCGCATTGGCGCTTGTTCCCACAAACGTCTTGATCTTGAGGTTTTGTTTCAGTGCCTTGAAAAACAACTCCACCTGCCACCGGTCTTTATATACTGCGCTGACCGTAGAGGCACCAAGCTGCAGATGATTCGTCAGAAACGCAAACACCCTGT
Organism: Thermodesulfovibrionales bacterium; assembly: GCA_035686305.1. NCBI lineage: Bacteria > Pseudomonadati > Nitrospirota > Thermodesulfovibrionia > Thermodesulfovibrionales > Thermodesulfovibrionales bacterium. The sequence goes on from DASRZP010000124.1 coordinate 40,314, forward strand.
CAGCTTCAGGATCATACACATCCACTCGACGCAAAAGATACGGACACTTTTCCTCTGCCTTTACTCCTGTCAGACGGATAATCTCATCTTTAAGAATATGACGGTTTTGAGGAACTTCTCTGGTCTCGACGACGTCATACACGGCGTTGTCTTTCATTCTGGTTACAAAGTATATTCCCTGGGCCGTCCATTTGCCGAAGAGGACGTAATCGTTATATCCCCGGTCATCCACCACTATGGTTCCGGGATCGAATTGAATCGTATGAGCAACCCTTACATCGGAAATCTTCCCTTCGGTAATTACGGCAAAAGAGGGTAAGTAACCATCGTGATCGAGCACAAGATGAAGCTTCACCGCTCCTTTTCTCCTGCGAAACTTCGCCCAATCATAGAGACTCAAGCACAAGTCAATGGGGGAGGAATCAAGACTCATCAGCTTGTTTTTGAACCGAAACTTCTTCTTCCCCGTCACGGCTCCTTTGCACCGACCGAGGAGGGCCAAGAACAGATCCTGGTACATTTCCCACGGACGGTGCGCATTGGCATACGCAAGCGTTGTCCGTTTCGGAGCTTCGATGCCCAAATGCTTCAGCTTTCCTTCACAGCTCATCAGGCCGTTAACGATCTCCCTCAGCGATTGAGCCTTCCCCAACTGACAAAACAGCATACTCACAAACTGCCCCCAACTGCTGAATCCCTTCGCATGCCGCTCCGCCTGATGCTTCTTTGCCACCAACTGAAACTCCTTCCGCGGAAACCATTGCAACAATTGGCTGAATATGCTACAAAATACACTCATGTTGAGCCCTCCTTTGGTTTTTTGTTCTTCCCAGAACTGTTATACCAAATCAGGGCTCAACTCATAAATCTATTTTGGCCAAGAGTGATACACGGTAGGTGTTTTCCCCAATCATGGGTTGATATTGGCACATTTTGTTTCCATAAAAAAGAAAAAGGTTGGTTTAAATCGAGCTGTATTGTTTAATCAGTTTGGGTATTTTGTGTTATTACGGACAAAAGGCGGTTTGGGTAAAATATGGGAAAATCCACAAAGGTCTTGAAAGAGGCTGGCTCCACAGTTCCACATGTACTCCGCAAACGTGCATGCCTCCGAAAAGTGAAGGGTATTATCGGAAATCTTGCTCCCGTCAAAAGATTGCCAGAGTCGACTTGTCGGTGTTAACGACAGCGGATAGCAGAAGAAGAAACGTTGCTTTCCCAAAGAAACTTGACAGGACTTTGCAAAGACTGCAATCTGTCAGCGATTGAACGACACGCATGTGTCAATCGAAAATCATCCGTCTGTCTTCGCTGTCGACACCATCCCCTGTGAGACCGTCTTTAATATACTGAATTATTACCCTTCGATCTCTCTTACTGGAACGTCTTCAAATTATATTCTGCGATCGCATTTGCGACGGAACAGCGCATGTACCATTATTTGGCCGTCAAATTGACATACTTTGCGCTATAGATGCCGTCTATCTTCTGTAGTTGCTTCAAAACACTATCGTTGACGGGTTCATCAACATTCAGAATCATTACGGATTCACCGCCTATCTGCGCACGATCTTTTCTTCCTACCTGCATCATAGATATATTAATATTTTCCTTGCTCAGTACCGCTGCAACCTGCGCAACCATACCCGGTTTGTCTTTATGCGGCAAAACGAGCATATGCTCTGCAGGCTCGATACTCGTGTGATATCCGTTCAATCTCAGAATCCTCGGAATGTCCTTCTCAAGCATGGTCCCTGCAGTTTTATTCGCTTCCTTATCAGTAGTCAGAACCACTTTCAAGAGGCTTACATAGCTTTCTGAATCAGTCGACGTCGATTTCTTAATGCCTATCCCCCTTCTCTCCGCTGACCTGAGGGCGTTCACATAATTCACTCCCTCACTGCTGCAACAGAGTATCCCCTTCGTGACCGCCACTGCCAGGGGAGCGAGGTCGAATTGAGCGAGGTCGCCGCACGCAACAACTTCCACTTCCCGTGCTGTGCCGTTCGTAATTTGCCTCACGAGAGCTCCGAGGTTTTCAGCGAGGGCCATATAGTGCTTCACGGGCTCGAGTGTCTCAGGTCTGAACGCCGGGATATTCACGGCGCTTCTCGCGGGCACCCCCAGAAAGAAATCGCGAATTTGCTCGGCGACATCAACAGCGACGTTGATCTGTGCCTCTTCTGTGCTTGCCCCCAGGTGCGGGGTAAGAACAACTTTACTGCCAAGGCTCAAAAGCGGGGAATCCTCGACAGGTTCTTTGTCAAAAACGTCTATAGCAGCCATTTCAACCCAGCCCTTTTGTATCGCTTCAGCAAGATCGGCCTCGTTTATTATTCCGCCTCTGGCACAATTGATTATCTTCACGCCTTTCTTCATTTTCAGAATCGAGTCTCTATTAATCAGGTTGAGGGTGTCCTTGTTTTTCGGGATATGGAGGGTAATGAAATCCGCCAACTTCCACACCTCATCAAGTGACGCAGCATAGTTTACGCCCTGTTCTTCTATCCGATCTCTGCCGACAAAGGGATCATACACGAACACTTTCATACCCATCGCCTTCACGATCGATGCCACTCTGCTTCCCACCTTGCCAAACCCGATAACGCCTACATTCTTGTTAAATACCTCCTTGCCTCTCAGCCTCGACCTTTCCCATTTGCCTTCCTTCATGGAACTATCGGCAGAGGGGATATGTCTCACCATGGAGAGCATTAAGGCTATGGTGTGTTCCGAGGCTGCTACTGTATTGCCTTCAGGAGAGTTGGTCACAACGATCCCTTTTTCTGTGGCAGCTTCGATATCGACATTATCCACACCGACACCCGCCCTGCCGATGATCTTCAGTCTGTCTGTAACAGAAAGTACATCCTTCGTGATTTTCGAAGAGCTTCTGATCATGAGAGCATCGTAATCTTTGATGACTGCCTTCAGCTCCTCAGCGGACAGAAGAGGTCTATAGTCAACCTCACTCACGTCCTGTAAAATTGTCACCGCCATCTCTTCAATCTGATCGGTAACTAACACTTTATACCCCATACTCGTCAAGCCCCCTCTATAATTGTTTCACCGTTAAACCTTTCACGAGGTTTCTCAAGATTGCTCTCTTCATTATCGCAGAAAATTGAGATCGTGCAAGATGAGGAGCATCAAGAGGTCGAGCGAAATCTCTGGTGGAATCCGGACATTGCGGCAGAGTCCGCCACCGAAACACCCTTTCGGATGACTATGAAGCCACCGGGGATTGACAGCTGTTCTTTTTCTGCGATACTGAAATCAGGACCAACGGCATAAGGCGAAAGGAGAAAGACGAAGACCGAAAAATGCACAGGGGCTGCAAGGCTCGAATGTTGTCCTCTCTGCATCAGGTTTCGCAGTCTGTTGACCAAAGGTTCGAAAGGAGGAGCGGTCATATGGAATTTCTCTGGTTTATCCTGATTGGTTTGGCTGCCGGATGGTTAGCGGGACAATTGATGAGGGGCGGCGGGTTTGGCGTCATCGGAGACATCATTGTCGGGGTAATCGGTGCGCTCCTCGGTGGTTTTCTTTTTCGTACTCTGGGCATTTTCCCCGGAGGCGGGCTGCTCGGCAGTTTGATCGTTGCGACCATCGGCGCCGTGATTTTGTTGTTTCTGTTGCGTCTGATCAAGAAGGCTTAGGCCGTCTTTTTCGAGTCCTTGCTATGATTCGGGCAAGAGGTTCGCAGCAGGACCTTGCCCGAACCGTTCTCGTTAATGTGCCCTGAATCGATAATAGAAGCCGTACTCGTGCGGGTAGCCAGGTGGTCATTGATAGGGATCGCGGGAAAGGTGGTGCGGCACGGGAGGAGGCTGTGACTTTTGCTTGCCAGAACGTGGGAGAAGTTGAATGTATATCATCAGACGCGTAAACGATGTATGGTCTTTGCGTAACCGCCCACTGCGAGACTTGAATTTGGCTTCTTGAGAGGAGAGGTTTGTCCTGGAAAGGGGTTTTCGAGAGGCAAATCACACCTTGCGTGATAAAGGGATCGACGAAGGGGTCCGAATGCGCTTTTTAAAGATTGCGCCGGTTTAAAAAGCGCATTCGTAGGCCTCAGATGGAGGATATGCCAAATTCTATCGCCGGATTTGGGCAGTGTCCTCCACGTAGCATTTGTCTCCGTGAATCGGCTATAATGCCTTCACTCATTTGTGAGTCTGGGGACCTCATGGCACCATTGCGATGTGGCTTCGAGAATATCCGTCAATCCATAAGAACTCATTCAGGGAGGGGACATGCAACAGGTTGTGGCAATCGTAAATCATAAGGGCGGCGTTGGGAAGACTACCTCGACGGTGAACATCGCTGCTTGCTGGGGTGAGATCGGGAAAAGGGTCCTTGTCATTGATCTCGACCCCCAAGGAAGCGCAACGGTATCCTTCGGAATCACAGACGACGGGACCGCACTCCTTAATGCCTTGCAGCAGACAGCAGCCTTGCCCGTTGTGTCAACCAAGGCGCAGGGCGTAGACCTCGTACCGGCAGGGCATAGGCTTGCGGAAGCGAGACAGAGATTTGTTGGAACTGCCGCCAGCGAACTCTTGATGAGGTGCCTCAGATACACCGAGGGAGAATGGGACTTTGTCATCGCCGACTGCCCCCCCAGTTTAGGCATCTTCACAATGAACGCCTTAAAGGCGAGCGCTCATGTCCTCATCCCTGTGGAGGCAAATCATCTTTCCTACCTCGGGTTGACCCAGATGATGCAAGCCGTAAATTCGTTCCGCTCGGATAATCCTGTCCTCACCGTCCGTGCGATAATACCGTGCAGAGCCCAAGCACGCCGGCGCATACACGAAGAGTTCCTTGCGATGATGGAAAAAGTTCTTCCGGGTGGAATTAGCCCCTCCGTCCGCGAGAACGTCTCCCTCGCCGAGGCGCCGGGCAGAGGGCTGCCCGTTGTGCTCTATTTTCCGAACTCCAATGGGGCCTATGATTACCGGCGGGTCGCTCAATGGCTTTTGGAGCGGATTCCAAACTAAGTGCCCTGCATCGGGAGGCTTGCTTCTGACTCAGGTTGGCATTCAGCGGGAAACGAGGGAAATGGCAGAAGGCATACAGACGTTACGGCACAGTCCGCAGCCAAAACATTTTTTCGGATCAATGCGAGCCACGGTCCTGCCGCTTTCCCGTACGCTCCCTATGGCATCGAACTGACAGCGCGTCTCACAGAGACCGCACCCTTCGCAGAGCCCTTCGTTGACGGTCGCCGCATACTCTCCTCTTGCCATGATCTCCACGCCAATGCCCGACCTCGTCCTCAGCGCAATGCAATCCTGGGCCGAACAATTGCAAACAACGCCGATAAAGGGCGTAACCATGGTCCAGATCGTATGGATCGTCCCGCTCTCTTCGAGCCCGGCCATCTGCTTCACAGCCTCTTCCCGGTCCAGTGATTCAAGACCCTCTGCCGGCGCCTTGCCGAAATAACCCATGTCGATATTGTCGTACCAGGCATTGGGGCCGTAACTGATCCCGTAGCAGCACCTCTCTTCTTTCTTTTCCATAGTCCAGCGACAGGCGCATGGCATGCGGACTACTGTCTCTGCCTTCATGACGAGATCGCGGACATCTTCGATCGGAAGGACCTGGCCGAAATGTTCTCTCTTGGCCCTGCTCACCATGCCTTCTCTCAGCGAATCCTTCAGACGGCCTTTTTTCCTGTAAAGGGCTTCGAGACGTCCGAGCGTATTGAATCCATCCTGGATGGTGGTCTCAAGAAATTCTTCGATGTACTTCCGTCGTCTGAGATCGGAGACAAGGTCATCGGCATAATTGGCAGCGTTCTTATACCAGATCTTTCCGTCCCCATGTTTCGTGCAGAATTCACACACCCCTGCTATCTCCCTTGCTCACGCGTAGAGGTCAACAAGCCTCGATTTGAACCGCAGTTCACTCTCCTGCACCCGCTGGTATGCATTTATCGCCTCCTCCGCTGCTGAGGAGGTTCTTACTCTCTCTATCAGGATCTGCGTCGTTCTTCGCTCAGAGGCTGCGTCCCAAAATGCGACTCCTCTTCGGAAGGGACTCTCATTTTCCGTGGCTTGAGGGAAAGTGTCTGCCTTCTTATAACCGACAATCCCGTCCTGGTCGATCCTCGAAAGCTGGAGGGCATCATGGTTTGCTCTGACGTAAGGCGTTACGGGGTAATTGATTGTTATGAGTTCTGTATGCATCGCGCCGGATTCTCTTTATTATACTCGTTATAACTGGTTCCCTTCCAGCTCACGTAATTGACAAAAGGGCTTTTCCTGGTGTTTAATAAGACTTCTCGTCCGGGCGGATAGCTCAGCTGGGAGAGCAATGCCCTTACAAGGCATGGGTCACAGGTTCGATCCCTGTTCCGCCTACCATTAAAAATCAAGGGGTTAGGCATTTACGGCAACCCCTTGATTTTGGAAATTGTGCACTTTTTGTGTCAGTTGACGAATGGAGGGCTTTTCCTCGGAGGGAGAAACGGCGGTTCCGTTTAGTGCCCGGTCAAGGATGTCGATAGCCTTGACCTGATGACTGGGGGCAAGGTGAGCATAGCGGAGAGTCATTTTGATATCCTTGTGACCTAACAGTCTGCTTACGGATATTAGGTCAACCCCGGCCATTACGGATTGACTGGCAAAGGTATGCCTAAGATCGTGAAAGCGGAAATCCCGGATACCTGC
>DASRZP010000125.1 GCA_035686305.1 Thermodesulfovibrionales bacterium
TTCTTTCTTCGCTTCCTCCTTGTAGACTATCCGCGGGTCTGTCGTGACGTCATAGATGGTCACGGGCCTGCCGTCGAGGGCATCGGCAACACTCCTTTCGGCGTCAACGGGTCCCTTGTTCAGATAGGTCTCGCTGAGCCCATAGGAAGCGACAAGTTCCAGCCGTCTGCGGGCAGGGTCGAGGAGTCGTATGGTCGCCGCATCGGTACTCATGGCATTCGCTGTGCTCCTCACGGTCAGATCCATCACCTCCTGAAGACTGAGCATGGAACTGACTGCCTTCGCTATCTCCTGGAGGACAGTGAGGTACTTAGCCTCCTTGTACTGCCGCTCAAACATCCTCGCGTTCTCGATGGCCGTGCCGCACTCTTCTGCCAGGGCTGAAGCGAAGTCGATATCTTCCTTGCTGAAGTGCCTCGGCGTATTTGTAAGAAGTCTCATGACCCCAATGAGCCTGCTCCTCGCTATGATTGGAAGGGCAAGCATGCTCTTGATCCCTTCCTCAGCAGCCTCCTTCTGGTAATAGATCCGTTCGTCAGAGGTGACATCGTAAATGGCGACGGGCTTTTCCTGCAACGTCTCCTGAATCGTCTCCTCCATGTCGACAGGCCCTCTCGAAAGATACCGCTCGCTGAGACCATGGGAGGCAACGAGTTCAAGCCGTTTCCCTGCCTCGTCGAGTAGCCGTATCGTCACGGCCTTGAGGTTCATGACTTCAGGCAGCGTTCTTACGATCATGTCGAGGACCTCATTGAGCTGGAGAGATGAGCTGACCGCCTTGGTCACCTGCTGAAAGACCCTGAGGTATTCCTTCTCTTTCGAGACCGTCTTTTCGAAGACCCTGGCGTTGACGATTGCGATAGCGGCCTGTTCGGCTATTGCTGCAACGAACTTCAGGTCCTCTCCCGAGTATCCGACGGGTTCGGACGTGTACATCCTCAGGACCCCGATGATCTCGTCACCGGAACGGAGCGGGATCGAAAGGATGCTCCGTATACCCTCGTCGATCGCCTCGCTCCGATACCTGGCGTTCTCATCTGCGGTAATGTCATAGATGGAGACAGGCTTTCCCGCCAGTGCATCCGTGATGCTCCCGTCATATTCAACCGGCCCCTTGTTGGCATATCTCTCGCTCAGGCCGTGATACGCAACGAGCTCGAGCCGGTGCGTGTCGGTGTTCAGGAGCCTCAGAGAACTCGCCCTGACGTTCATGACCTTCACAACGTTCGAAACGATGAGGTTCAGAACCTCTTTGAGCGAGAGGCTTGCGCTGATCGCCTTGCAGACATTCTGATAGCTTTCGAGGTATACCCTCTTCGAGAATATCTTTTCAGCACAGGCAGGACACATGGAATGGGTGAACTCGCCGAGGCCCGTTCTCGCAAAATAGGCTTCGATATCCTCCCAGACTTCGCCTGTCCGCATCTTCTTGCACCATCCGCAGATCGGTATGAGCCTGTCCCTGTTGCCTCGGTCCAATCGGTACCCCTTTCACTCTCCGGTATTATTTTACCCTTTCTCCTTCCATTTTTTTGGCTGAACAGCCACGATTGCTCTATTAATTGTTTTAATAAAACTATTGATCCAGGGATAACGCTGTTCTCCTGTTCTCCACCCTCGTCGGAGCGTGATAGGCATGACCTTTCCTATGGTATAATGGAGCATGTCGGAAAGCATCAATTACAACAATTTCAGCGAGGAAGAGGATCGGCTGTACAAGAAAAACATAGAGATGATCCGGTCGAGCATCAGGGATGGAGTAAAATTCGATCTTGCCTGTGAGTTTGTCCCTCGTGAGGACAAACAGTTGCGAGATCTCATCGTCGACGATGCCCTCAAGATCCAGATTGCCGAGATGCACTACGGGACAGGGCTCTCGCTCCTTGACGTATCAAAGAGACTTGGGGTTTCTATGGAACGACTTCTGAAGGCGAACACGGAGATGATGGAAGATGTCATGAATAGCGCCGCAGAATTTGGGAGGAGACAGTCCGGGGGTTCCGAGCCGCTCATGCACTAAGCCGCTCATGAAACGGGTGACCCTCTTTACCTTAAGCACCTGTCCTGTCTGTAAGCGGGTAAAGACGTTCCTTGACGATCATGGGATACCATACAGCCAGATCGAGGTCGATACCCTCGACAGTGGCGAACAGTGGCTTATGACAAAGGAGCTCATGAAGCATAACCCGCAGGGAACGTATCCGACCGTCGTTATCGAAGAAGTTATCAGGGGATACGACCTTGAAGCCCTCAAAGCGAAACTCCTGGATGGATCACGAGAATAGCTTTCGCCGGGGAATGAAGAGTCATGACACGTGATAAACTTTATGAGACCCTCCAGAGATATGCCAAATCTCAGGGTATGGAGTTAAACAACGACAGGGATTTTGTCCTGGATATTATCAGCGGCCTCCTCAAGAACGAGGAACGGTACGGATACCGCAGTTGTCCCTGCCGCCTCGGGACGGGCATCAGCGATCGCGATGAGGACATCATCTGCCCGTGCAGGTACCGGGATGATGACGTCCGGGAGTACGGGGCTTGCTATTGCTCACTTTACGTCTCACCTTCATGGAATGAGGGGAAGACTCCCCATGCAATCGTGCCGGAACGAAGACCCCTAAGGAGATAAGAAGATGGAAGACGAGTCACCATGCAATCCCCTCTTTGATATACCGGGCCTCAAGGACATAAAAGAGACCCCTGACATCGTCAAAAAGATCAGGTGGGAGTCGACCCCCCGGATGGTCATGGAGCCCCGATACCTCCAGAACAAGGAAGATCTGGAGAAGCTCAAGGAGATCGCCGGATATATGTTCTATATTGAGACGCAATGCGAGCCTCCTGCGCTCATGCTCATGAAAGTCGGACAGACCGACATCGCCTCTACGGTAGGGATTATACAAGAAATCCCGCCAGAGCTCATAGAGAGGGCGATAGAGAACCCCGTGGACAAACCGGAAAACGGCATGTACGCGATCACGGAAGAGATCAAGGAGTGGCTGAAGAAGGCCCTGGGGGTCTAAGGGGGTGGGAGTCAAAACTCCGCCAGGCAGACACCTCCGATCGTCATTGAATTCCATCCGAAAGCAAGACCTTTTATAGACAGAGGTCAGGGGAAAGTTCCTTCCTGAACTGTGCGCCTACGCTTCCCTTTAAGAAATTATCGAGTAGTATTGGAAATCAGTCTCAATTTCATTTGGACAATTATTTGTGAACAATGGTAAACTCTTTTATGCATAACAGAAAACTGCCAAGGATGCTGATAAACACGGACGTTATCATAAATGGCTCTATTAGGGGATTGGCTTTTGACATCAGTGAAAAGGGCATATATGTCCATAACTCCGAAATCAACTTTAAAGAAAAAGATGTAATTGATGTAACCTTTGACATCGGACACAACTTCATTAATACAAAGGCTATAGTAAGGCATGTGCACCCGGGTTTTGGCATCGGTGTCAAGTTCATAAATATGCCCCCTCAAATGTCCGACGTCCTAAAAGAGTTTCTCAGTTCTTCACAGTTCGAGTTAATCGATAAGGTTCGTAAAACTGTTCTCCTTGCGGTTAATGACGCACGGTCGCGATCTTTGTACAAGATGAACCTAATGCAAGGAGGGTTTACTGTGCTGGAAGCCGCAAACGGGCAAGAAACACTTGAGAGCTTGCAGCTAAGAAAACCGGATATTTTGGTGATGGAAATGCATGCTGGAGGGCTCAATGCGGTAAAAATACTTCAG
>DASRZP010000126.1 GCA_035686305.1 Thermodesulfovibrionales bacterium
ATCTCTTCTTTTCTCAGCGGCTTTTCTATCAGCCAGAAGGCTTCATAGTAGCCCCTGCTCTGCGTGAAGATAGACCTTTGGGCGTTCAGTCCGAAGATGGCGTGCACGTAAAGTTCCGGCTTATTGTAAAGGCTTGTATGATAATTGAGGATGGCCTTTTCTTTCTCAGCGACAACGGAGACAATATCAATAAGGTGCGTAAACCTTACCGTCGAATAGACCTCATAAAATGCCAGTTTGAAACCACTGCGACCTTCAAGAAGACCGAGGGCGATCTTCGATGCTGCGATATGGTCCTGATGGAAGTCAAGAGGCGAGGGTGCGAGGATGATGTCGGGTTCTTTTTCAGCGATCAGGCCGGAGAGCTCCCGGGAGATCCCATCGGCATGGCTGCCGACCTCACCATCGGGGAAACCAAGAAATACCGGTTCTTCGCACCCGAGCATCTTCGATGCCCTACGTCCCTCTTCCCTTCGTTTTTCCCCAACCGTGGCAGAAGGTTCTCCGTTCAGTCTTTCCCCGTCGGTGAGAAACACTACGGTAGACGATGCCCCTTTCCTGTTCAGGAGCATGATAGTCCCTGAACAACCCAGGGCCTCATCGTCGGGATGGGGCGCAAGGATGAGAAGATTGTTGCATTCAGGGAAATGTGAATCCATAGTACTTCACCTCTCATCACGGCGATCATCAATAAAAGACATCAGCATAAATGTACCATAAAGAAAGGCTGAAATATGTTATAGTATAACCGAAAATCTGCGTATGCATTTCTGAAAAATAACATCCCGGAATGTTTGCACGCTTCTCAAAAGAGATACTTCGTTCGCCTGTTGAGATCATCAGAAACCTCTACACATACCGGCATATCCTCTCCCAGATGGTGATACGGGAGATTAAGGGCAGATTCGTGGGATCTGTTGGTGGACTTTTCTGGCATTTCATCCATCCCGTCGTCATGATGGTTATCTACCTCTTCGTATTTGTCTATATCTTCAAGCTTAGAGTCGGCACAGGCGGAGGCGCCGGGGCTTCGGCAATCTACCTCCTTGCCGGCCTCTTCCCATGGATCATTCTTGCCGAAGGGCTGTTACGGGGGACTTCTTCTCTCATAGAGAATGCGAACCTCATCCAGAAGACCTCCTTCCCAACGGAAATTCTGACGACGAAGGCCGTACTCGCGCCTCTCTTGAGTTACGGGATTGCGATTATCCTGCTCATGGCCTATAAGAGTATCACGAGCGGGTTTTATACGATCTTTCTTGTCCTCCCTCTCATCCTGCTTCTCCAGGTCTTCTTTACCCTGGGGATATCCTTTATCAGCGCGACCATGACAGTTTTCTTCAGGGATGTTATGCAGCTTGTGCAGCTCGGCATCAGTTTCTGGATTTATGTAACGCCCATACTCTATCCCGTGAGCATGCTGCCTCCATGGGCCCAACAGGCCATGTATATCAATCCCCTCTATCCTTTTATGTCGGTTTATCAGTCCCTGCTCCTTCAGGGGACCACGGGAGCATCGCATATGTTCCTCCTCTCTTCTGCCTGGGCCCTGATCTTCTTTATTTTCGGCTCCTTCATCTTCGGCAAACTGAAGAACGAATTTGCAGACTGGCTATGACCGTTCGGCCTGCGTCTTTCGGAGCAAGGAGGCAACGGCTGCAGCAGGGGTTAAGACTCCAAAAGAGCTATAAAGTGCCACTCCGGTTTCAGGAGATATCGTATGATCGGAAGGTGGTTATAGAGATCGATTCGGGTCTCGATCTTCCTTAATGTCAGGCCGCACGAGCGGTAAAGTTCATCAAAGGTCTCGCGAGTGAAATAATGCTCAGGCAGTGCCACTCCGTAACTCCAGTTGCCGAAGAAATCCATCGCCTGCAGCACCCTCCTCGAGTAGAGGGACTGCTCGAAGTGGTCTTTGATAAGAATCGCACTGCCGACTCGCGAGGCTTCCTTCAACAAGGAGGGAATGTCGCCCTTGACGTGGTGGAGTACATCACAAAAGAAAACAACGTCTATTGACTTGTCGCCAAAGGGGATACGCTCACCGTCGTACTTTTGATACCTCATCCACTCCCTGCTCTCCTCCAGATCGGGCGGCAGGTCGTAAAGGTCTATGCAATGCCATAGTGTCCTCGCATTGAGTCTATTGATCCCCTGGGAAATCTTCATGTCCCCGCAGCCCACATCGAGACATCTGATCTCCCTTGAGTCTCCGAACTTTTCGTTTATGAGGGCATGAATCCTCTGAGCAAGAATGTCGACCCGACGGTTGTGTGAAAGCAGCTGGTGAAGCCTGATCAGAAAGGTCCTGACGGGGCCCTTTTTATCCGAGGCGATCGGGGAACTCATTTTCTTCCGGCAGCGTCTGCCTCGTGCCCTTCGTCTTCAAAAACAAGACAGAAAGCATGAATCCGTTGTATATCCCTTGCACCGACAGGGCAACCATCGTGAGGGAAGGGACCAGGTGTCGCATCGTCGTCCGGTAGTCAAGTCCTGAGAAACCACTGTTGTACCATTCCCAGAGCGTGTAGAGGAACCCCGCTGTCCCCAGGACGCCCGTAGCCGTCGATGCCACAAGAAGTCGTTCGAGGGTCAGTCGTCTCACAAGCCTGTCGAAACGCTCGTCATAGGGCAGGATGCCAGAGATGAAAGAGTACAGCTTTGCGAATATGCCCGTAAAGACCATTTGCGCTCCGGCGAGGAGCACAAAAGCCATGACGAGAAGGGAGTGTACGTCCAGTTCGGCCCTTCCAATATGGAGTGTCCCCTGGGTCAGGACCGCCTCTCCCAGCAGACCCATAAAGAAAAGAATGAAACCCGGCACAAAAAAAAGCCATTTCGGCGAATGGAGCAGCATGAACCGGAGGTGCCTCCACCCGTCGCGCCAACGCCTCAGATGAGGCCTCCTCGCCCTGCCGTCTTTGTAAAGCGTTATGGGAACTTCCGTCATCCTTAGTCCGGCCAGGCTCGCCTTGATGATCATTTCCGAGGCCCACTCCATCCCCGTCGTCACGATATTCAGAGAGAGTATCTTGTCCCTTCTGAAGGCCCGCATGCCGCAATGAAAGTCGCTCAGGGAGATATCGAAGAAGAGCCTGCCGATGAACGTAAGCAGTGGATTCCCTATATACCTGTTGAGATCGGGCATAGCCTTGGGCATAATCCTGCCTTTCAGTCTCGTGCCCATGCAGACATCATAGCCGTTGCGCAGCCTCTCGATCATCGGCATGCCCTCGTCGAAATGGTAGCTGTCATCGCTGTCGCCCATCAGGACGAAGTCTCCTTCAGCGTTCTCGATGCCGAACTGAAGGGCCGCTCCATACCCCTTGGTCGCACACTGTATTACTCGAGCGCCCAGAGAGAGGGCTATCTCCCGGCTGCTATCACTCGATCCGTTGTCCGAAACGAGGATCTCTCCCTCCAGGCGATTTTCCTCGAGGAGCTTTTCGGCCCGCTTTATACACATGCCGATTGTCTCTGCCTCGTTCAGGCACGGCATCAGAATGGTCAATTCTTTCATTGCAGCGTCTCCCTGTTCCGCAATTCGAACTTAGTGTAACGGATGATGATCAAGAAACACAATAAAAACGGCAGGGTATGTCTTCGGAGAGATTTTGCAAACCGATGTATGATAGGATGTATGACACATATTCCGCAGGAATGCTCACGAGTGAAACCGGTTTGTCCCATACTATGCTGAAGAAAACATGCCTGTCTCTGACTCCGGAAAAGGTCTTCCTCCTTTTGGGCATCACCTATGGAATACTGTTCTTGTTTGTAGTCCCGCCGTTTGTGGTCCCTGACGAGCCCAACCATTTTTATCGTGCCTATCAGATGTCCGAGGGCCGTTTCGTTGCGGAAAAGCGACTTCCCGCTGTCCTCAACCCCGATCAGCGGGCTGAGAGACAAAGGGATGCCAGGGAAATGAGAAGCTTGTTCATGAAGGCAGAAGTAGAAGCGGTGATGAAGAAGTTTTACAGTCTGAAAGATATAGGGGGCATTGGCGGCTTGTTGCCGGAAAGTCTGCTAAGTACCACAAACGCGTTCCTGAGACTCTTACATCCACAAAACACGCAGGACCCTCGGGACATGCTTCTACTCCTTACACTCCCTCTCGACAAGAATAAGAGGACCTTCCTCCATTTCCCGAACACGGCAGTATACTCACCGGTACCCTACCTCCCTCAGGCCTTCGGAATTGCCATCGGAAGGATCTCAGGTCTTTCTCCCCTTGCGCTCATGTATCTCGGAAGAATATCCAACTTCTTGGCATGGCTCCTTCTCATGTACCTTTCAATCAAGTGCATGCCTATCGGCAAGTGGGCGCTTTTCTTGCTCTCCCTATCTCCTGTCACTCTCTGCGAGGCGACTTCATTGTCGGCAGACGGCTTTACCGTTGGTATCGCTTTTTTGACGACCTCTCTTTTCGTGAGAACTGCCTTTGATGGGTCAGAGACCCGCGCAAAGGTGTCCCTGATCTTCGCGGCCTCTCTGGTACTTGCACTCTCAAAACAGGCCTATTTCCTCATGCCTCTCCTTTTCCTGCTCATCCCGTTGGAGAAGATCGGGTCATGGAAGAGATACCTTGTGACCTTCCTGCTCCTGATCATTCTGAGCTTTTCCGTTGTAATGATATGGACCTGGAAGGCGGACATTCATGAGGACATCTATACAATATATGGCTTTCTTCTGCCTGATCTGTCGGCCAAGAAACAAATGTCTTTTATTCTTAAGCAGCCCCTCGAATATTGTAGAATACTATCGAAAACCTTCATGCAGAACGGCGGAACGTATATGAAATCCTTTATCGGCTCTGAGTCCGAATTGCTGGCAGTCTGTTATTTTGTCATGCTGCTTCTTGCCATGCGGTCGGAGGCTTCGGAAAGGATCGTAATCTCTCTGAAGCAGAGGATCGTAATTTTTGCGGTTTTGTGCCTCAACGTACTGGTCGTCGTGACGTTGGCTTACATAGGATGGACCTCGGTGGGAAACGAAACGATTAGCGGTGTCCAGGGCAGATACTTCATCCCCCTGTCTCCCCTTCTCGCCATCCTGCTTTACAGGAGGAAGGGCTTCTTCCCCGTGAACAGGACCCTCCTTGGCCTGACTGCCGCCGTCTTTTCGGCATGTTCGCTATCATTGACACTGTACGCCGTTCTTAAGAGGTTCTATGTCTGACGCCTCTCATATGATATTCAAGATGCTCCTCTCCAAGAACCTGCGGGGTCGCCGTGATAGCGCTTGAGACAAGAAACCTTACCAAGAGTTACCGGATCTATCAATCTCCCGCAGACAGGTTGAAAGAGATCATTTCGAGAAGACCTCACCATACTGTTTTTGAGGCCCTCGATGGTATTAGTTTCACCGTTCTTCAGGGAGAGACGCTTGGGATCATCGGGGAGAATGGGGCGGGGAAGAGCACACTCCTCAAGGTCCTTGCCAGGACACTGAAGCCGACCTCAGGAAGCCTCACGGTGAACGGAAGGACAGCCGCCCTCCTTGAACTCGGTGCAGGCTTCAATCCCGAACTCACCGGCGAGGAGAACATCTACCTCAATGCCTATCTTATGGGCCTGTCGAAGGCTGAAATAGATGCCAAGAAAGAGGAGATCGTTGATTTCTCGGAGCTCAGCGATTTTATGAGGAGGCCGGTCAAGACCTACTCGTCAGGAATGTACATGAGACTTGCCTTCTCGATAGCGACCTGCGTTGACCCGGATATCCTCATTGTAGATGAGGCCCTGTCCGTGGGTGATCAAAGCTTTCAGAAAAAGTGTATTGATCGGATGATGGAATTCAAGAAACAGGGAAAGACAATTCTTTTCTGCAGCCACGCCATGTATCTTGTCCAGGAACTCTGCAGCAAATCTCTGTGGCTCCATCACGGGAAGATCGCGGAGATCGGCAAGACCGCCAAGGTTATCAATGCCTATAATGACTGGATGAGGGAGAAGGATGCAGGAATGACGAGCGCCAAGAGGGAAATTCCGGGCCAGGAGCTGAAGCAGCCGGAACAAAAAACGGTGTGGCTCGAATCCGTTGATCTCACTGACGGAGATGGCCGCGAGGTTGATGTCATCAAGACGGGTCAGGAGATCTGTCTGCGAATGGTTATCGGTGTTGCGGATGGCCATTCACCCAACAGGGGATATGTGGGATTCGGCCTTAACCGCAATGATGAGGAGCCGATATTCGGAGCCACAACAAAGATCGACGGATACGAAGCAGTCACATTCCGCAACGGTCAGGAGGTCTGTCTGAGATTCCCATCCTTTTCACTCCTCTCAGGCCACTACTATTTCCTCGGCGTTCTCATGGATGATCATGCGCTTCACCTCTATGACATCAAGCGTACCAAGATGCTTCATGTCGAAAACTTCAAGGGTGAATTCGGAATTGTAACGATCGGGCATTCGTGGGAGTTTCCCAGGCTCGACCTTGCCGACAGCGACAGAAAATGAGGATCTGTTATCTCCTAGAATCAACGGAACTCTGCGGCGGCGTGAGAGTTGTCTTTGATCAGGCGAGGGCTCTCCAGAAGCTCGGGCATAGGGTGACGATAAGGGCATTACGAGGAGATCATCTCTGGTATCCTTATCCTGTCGACGTCGATTACGTCTCAGATCTTTCGGCTGAATTTGTTCGTCATGAGGAGAGGCAGGACATTGTTATTGCGACCTTCTGGACGACGGTAAAGCCGGCTCTTCGACTGAGCGGCAGGAAGAGATTCCATTTGTGCCAGGGGTATGAAGGCGACAACAGAGAATATGCCGACAGGAAAGATCTTATCGAGGATTCCTATAAGGTGCCGGTCCCCAAATTGACGGTGGGAGACTGGCTTTCAAAGCGTCTCATTGATCTCTTCGGTTCCGGCGGATTTGCGGTTCATACGATAGGCCAGATCGTTGATCTCGATCTCTATAGGCCCTTGCCCTTTTGGAAGCGATGGTTTTCAACGGAACGCTCTGGGGGAACCAGGGTCCTTGTCTCGGGACTGTTCGATGCGTCTGTCAAGGCGATTGGCGACGCGTTGCAGGCCGTAGCCCTTCTGAGAGAAAGTGGCATTGAGGTCAATCTCACAAGGGTATCCACCAGTGACACATTGACACGAGAGAATGAAATTACTGCTGTCGATGAATACCTTATCAGTGTGCCGCCGGCAAGAATGGCGGCCATCTATCAGGCAAGCGATCTGTTCATCGCTCCTTCCCTATCTCATGAAGGATTTGGCCTTCCCTTTGGAGAGGCCCTTGCCTGCGGAATACCTTCAGTCGCTACAGCAATACCTTCTCACATGAGTTTCGATATCGACCACGATTATGCATGTTTTGTACCCGAGGGAGATCCACCCTCAATTGCAGATGCTGCGCTGAATATCATGAAGGACAGGGACCTCAGAACACGGCTCAGAAAGAGGGGAATTGAGGTCGTGAGGAACAAATTCAGAAGCGATATGGTTGCTGCCAGACTGGAATCGGTTTTTTCTGAAGCATTGAAGTCATGAACCTTCCAGAACTGCATACATGGAGATACTACTTTCTCGATCTTCCGATATTTTCATGCGGTTTTAGGTCCGAAAGCCTTAAGAAAAGGCTGTACCGGATGTTCGAACCCGAAAAGGAGTTTATGAAGAAAGGCTATCTCACGCTCTGCAAGTACACGGGAGGGACTGCAAGTGAAC
This sequence comes from Thermodesulfovibrionales bacterium, assembly GCA_035686305.1. Classification (NCBI taxonomy): domain Bacteria; kingdom Pseudomonadati; phylum Nitrospirota; class Thermodesulfovibrionia; order Thermodesulfovibrionales; species Thermodesulfovibrionales bacterium. The sequence continues at coordinate 7,682 of DASRZP010000126.1, forward strand.
AGGAGACAGAGTCATTTCTTGAGAGAACGTTCTGGGTAAAGGTCATACGAGAAAGCGACGCCTATACGTCACTCCGGATGTCGGGGAAAAAGATCGACAGATATTTCCGCGTCGAGGGGATCGAGAACCTGAAGTCCGTGATCGGCGACAAGCGTCCGGCCATCATCCTGACGGGCCATTTCGGGAGCTTCTTTATCCCTGCTATTGCCTTCACCCATCTCGGATACGATGTCTACCCGATCGCAAGGACCGTTGACACCTCACCTGCGACACCGCTGCCGACACAGTACTATCTGAAGCTCAATTATTGGTTATCGGAAATGAGATTTTCATCACGGTATATCTATACAAATTTTTCGGGTAAGATTGATAGGGAAGTCGTATCCATCGGCAGGAGGGGCGGGATCTTCTGGGCCGCAATAGATCTGCCGAGGAGATTGTATCACTACAAGCGTTTGCCTGTAACGTTTTTTGGCAGGCAATCGTCCCTTCCCGGAGGGATAATACCTTGGGGCATAAAAAGGGGCGCAGTCTTTCTGACCGCATGGAACAGCATCGAGGGTATCGATTCCGGGAACTTTTACCGTCTCCTGACGATCGACGGGATGATCCCCGAAGGCCTTGATACCGGGGAGATCCTCCAGATCTACTCGGACAGACTGGCAGAGAGGGTGAGCATGCAACCATGGGAATGGTTGCCCATACAGGTCATCGACCAATTTGACGAGAGTGAGGGCAGGAATGGATAAGAGGGTGACCGTTCTTACGATCGTGCCGCCGATGTACCGGTTGTATCCTGAATTTCAGCTCTGTCTGAAGATGTTCAGAGAGGCCCTCCCCGAGGGGTCCTCGCTGGTGGAACAGGAAGGCGATGACGGCATGTTACGGGTTAAGATACTCGAACACCTTGTCGACGCAGCACCCTATGTCCTGATCGTAAAAGAACCTGCAGTTATCATGGGAAAGGGGACGGTCGAAGAGCTGCTGAGGGTGATGGAGGAGAATCAGAACATATGTTGTGTCCTTCCTTCCGATGTTCTGGGGTACCGGGGGGGGAAGGCGACTCCCTATTATACCCTCAGGGGATTTGAGAGGTTTACCGAGTCTCTCCGTGACCCCGGAGTTTCCCACATGCCCTATGACGGAAGGCCGTCATGGATGTTCCTTGCGCGACGCGAAGCGCTCAGCAGGATGGCGATTCCTGCAGACCCCCTCAATATCCCCCGTCTCTTGCCGGCTGACGAGGTCTGTATCTCTCTCAATGCCTATATCCATCCCTTCATCGATTATGACCTGGCTACTGCGCGGGCTGAAATCCTGCCTCTTGTCCCGGAGAATATCACATCCCTCCTTGATATCGGATGTCATACCGGAAAGTTTGGCGCCCTTGCCAGGGAGAAGTTCGGCTGCCGTGTGGTGGGGAGCGAGATAAATCCCCAGGCGGCGGAGATTGCGAAGAGGAACCTTGACGGTGTGATAGGCGACATTCTGACGACAGCGTTCGCCGAGAAGTTTGACTGTGTTACCTGCCTTGACGTGCTTGAGCATGTCCGAGAAACCGGATTATTTCTAAGGAAGGTGAGGGATCTTCTCAATGAGAACGGGTATCTCCTGTTAAGCGTGCCGAACGTTGGACACTGGTCTATCGTCGAAGACCTCCTCGCCGGCAGGTGGGATTATATTCCTGCCGGTACCCTCTGTATTACGCATCTGAGGTTCTTCACGAAGAAGACGATTGAAGCGGCGCTGAGAGACGCTGGATTCGAGATACTCTCGGTAAAGGAAGAGCCAGTTCCGCCGCCCTCCCCTGTTGCTGACGCCATCGCCCTTCTTGAGCGGTCCGGAACCGATATCGATGGGAAAAGTTTGTTTACTTTGAGCTATTATATATTGGCACGGAAAAGAGAAGATTAGCGAGGAGGAAACATTGTGCAGAGAGTCGTCTTTTGCTTCTATACCAATGACCATGAGGTCAATTTAGGCATAGGATTCATGTCAGCTGCCCTCAGGCAGAAGGGAATCGAAACGGACCTCGTGATTTATCGGGATGTCATGGGTAAGGCGATTGACACGCCGGAGCAGGTAATTTCCCGAATACTCGCCAAAAACCCAACGGTTGTTGCTTTTTCTGCCATGACCTTTAATTGGAAACGTATCAGGGAAGTCATAACACTCCTGAGGACATCCTTTGGTGGTCTCATTATCGTCGGTGGATACCAGGGCATCCTCGGTCCCGAAGAGGTGCTTGCCCATCCAGGTGTTGACGGGGTCTGTGTCGGTGAAGGCGAATTGCCCCTGATCATGACCGTCACAGCTTACGACCGGGACAAGAAGGGCATGCCTTCCATATACGGGATGGTCTTCAAGGACCAGGAGAATCGGGCGGCTGCCCTTCAGATGCGCTGGCTTTCAGAAAATCTCGAAAATTATCCCTATATCGATTATGACATCTTTGACAGAGAGGGAGACCAGGGGTTGCGGAAGATGCATATAGGGGTCTTGTCACCGGGCGGGATCTATTCCCTTCCGGTAATCACTGGAAGGGGTTGTCCTTACAAATGCACCTATTGCTGTAACAGCGCAATGATCGAAAAGTATGGCGGTCTGAAGAATTACCTTCGCAAATACAGCCCGGCGTCGGCAGTCGAGAATATCAGGGGGATCGTAAGGAAATATGACCCCCAGTTGATAGAGTTTTTCGATGAGACCTTTGTCCGGCAGAGGTCGTGGGTGAAGGACTTCTGTGCGCTTTACGAGAAGGAGATAGGGCTTCCCTTCATGATTATGGCGAGGATTGACTCCCTTGATGAAGAGACCGTTGCAGTCCTTGCAGGAAGCGGCCTCAGACTTGTTCTCTTCGGTCTGGAGAGCGGAGATGAGGAATATCGCATGCGCTATCTGAACCGGAAGATGTCTGACAAGACCATAAAGGAAGGGGCTAGGCTCCTCAGAAAATACGGCGTAATGATCGTGACATTCAATATGTTCGGTATGCCCTTTGAGACGAAGGAGACGATCGAGAAAACCTTCGCACTCAATGCTGCAATTGAACCGGATGCTGCTTACTCAACGATATTCCAGCCTCTCCCGGGCACAGAACTGGCGAGGATTGCCTACGAAAACAACATGGCGATCCCGCCCCCTGATGATAGATGGGACCTCCATTCACCCTCCCTTGATACCCCGGAACTGCCTGCCTCTTTTGTCATGAGGAAGCTCGAAGAATTCAGGGGAAGATTTACCAATCAGCAGATCGTCGAGAATTACTATGGCAGACTGCAAAGACTCGTAAAGCCCGACAGCCGTCATGACTGAATGATTTCCGTTATCATTGTCAATTACCGCTCCGCCCACCTTACCGCGCGCGCCGTCAGATCGGTTTCGGAGGGAAAGGGCGAGAGAGAGGTGATCGTCATTGATAACACGTCCACAGCGGAGGAGAGAGTCCTCCTCCATGATCTCATGAGGCCTTACAGAGTCAAACTCGTCGTTAACGATGAAAACGTCGGTTTTGCGAGGGCCAATAATCAGGGGTTCTCGATTTCGAAAGGAGATCTCATCTTCCTCCTCAACCCTGATGCCTTTGTTGATCCTTCCTGTCTCACGGCCCTCGAGGACTTTATCGAAGAGAACCCCTTGGCAGGTTCCGTCTCTCCCCAGGTTTTTTGGGATGAAGAGATGAAATACCTCTTCCCCCATTACACCTATCCTTCACCCGGTCATGACCTCCTTGCAAAGATGTCCTGTGCATCAGAGAGCTTTGGGACTCTCTATTCCCTTGCTGCACGGAGAGAGAATCTCAGGCTCTGGAGATCAACCCTTCCTCTGGAGGTCAAGAACCACCATGGTGGAGTTGTTCTCTTAAGGAGGTCTTCAGTAAAAGAGGCAGGCGGGCTTTTTGATGAGAGGTTCTTTCTCTTCTATGAAGATACCGATCTCTTCTTCAGGCTCAGGGAAAAGGGCTACAGGCTCTATACCGTGCCTGCGGCAAAGGCCGTACATAACTATACCCACAAAAGAGAAAAGCTCGATATCATGGCGAGGACCTGCAGGCTCTTTTATGAAAAACATTACAACAGAAGCCTTTTACGAAAGATTACAGGCCTTATCCCTCAACAACACCCCCCTGCGGGGATGTCTCTCGATTGCGGTCTCTGGAGTAGTCCCCTCTCCTTGTCTGTCCCATCAGAATTGAGAGACCGTTACCTTTTCGAATGGAGTCCTAATCCCCTCTTTATTCCCTCCATTGGGTTCTTCGGCAAGGGTGACCGTTTTGTCTTCTCCGGACAACTATGGGACTTCCTGGAACCCGGGACCTATTACAGCAGGATCTCCAACCCCGAAAAAGACTTTACGAGCCTCAAGACCTTGTGTTGGAGAAAAGGGGAATGAATTACATCACACGGGCATACCGTCCCGGCGACGAGGAGAAGATCATAGAGATGTTCAATGAAGTCTTCCATCAGAATCTCGATCTTTCCCACTGGTACTGGAAATACCGGGACAACCCCTATGGGTCATATGTTATCAGTCTTGCTACTACCGAGGACGGCGTCTTGGCCGCACACTATGCCGGGTATCCTGTGAAACTCTCTTGCAGCCTTTCTCCCGGTAGCCCTCCAGTCGAGATCATGACCTATCAGCTTGGCGACAAGATGACGAGAAGAACTTTCAGGTCTGTTGGCTTTGGCAGGAAGGCGTTGATTGCGAGGACCTATGTCAATTTCAAGGCTGCCCATATGAAAAACGGCATCCCTTTTGCTTACGGCTTTGCGGCTCATCACAGTTTCCGGTTCGGCGTGGTTATACTGAACTATGCAGACATAGAGCCCGTTCCGTACAGGAGGATGCCCTTTGACGCATTAAAGAGATTGAAGACCGGCAGGATCAGGAATCTCATCTCACCCATAAGGGTCGAGGAAGTATCCGAGATAGATGATGAATGGACAGATTTCTTCTCAAGTGTTGCTCCTTTTTTTGGATGCCTCACGAAGAGAGAGGCATTGTATCTGAGATGGAGGTATCTGCAGAGGCCCGGCAGACGCTATCACATTATTGCAGCGAGGAGGGGATCCAGGCTTGCGGGATGGTCTGTCTTCTTCAGGGAACAGAACAGAATCATCTGGGGCGATGCACTCTGTCGGCCAAAAGATGCCGACTGTGTTAAGGTCCTTCTTGCTCACCTCAGGAGGCACCAGGTTTCTGACGGCGCAGAGTTTATAGAATGCTGGTTCCCTCCAAGGCCTCTCTGGTTCGACGCGGTTCTGAAAGAACTTGGGTTTGAGATCGGGAATGAACCGAATGGCCTCCACTTCGTTGCGCCCATTGTTATCGAACCTCAATCCCCTGAGATGTTAAAAAAATACTTCTATTACACCATGGGTGACAGCGACCTCTTTTAGCCGACTCACACCCCTCTGCGGTCTAGGCCGTAGAGGGATTTGTGCAGCTGAAGGTTCAGTCTCACATCGAGCCTGTCCCCGATGATCCATTGTGAGAGGTCCCCGGGGTCCATCTTCCCGTGTACCGGGGAGAAGAGAATGGTGCGCTTTCCCATGAGTGAATGCCTCAGAACAAAGTCCCTGGACCAATCATAATCTCCTCGCGAAGAGATCACGAATTTTATCTCGTCCTGAGGCTTCAGATAGTCGAGGTTCGACATCCTCATCTCTCCAGACATCCCGCTGCCCGGGGTCTTTATGTCAAGGATTATGACTGCCCTCTTGTCGACCTCGCTGATGTCCATGCTTCCGTTTGTCTCTATGAGGACTCTATATCCTTCATCGAGGAGCCTTTTCAGGAGAGGGTGGACATCCGCCTGGAGCATGGGTTCTCCACCGGTTATCTCGACGGTCTTCAATCCGATATCCTTCACGCTGCCGACAATCTCGTCTTCTGTAAGCTCGATCCCTTCAGTATATGCATAGGCCGTGTCGCAATA